>NZ_JASJOJ010000036.1:0-47552 GCF_038519165.1 Photobacterium sp. SP02 | reverse complement strand
AGGTTGGCTCCCAGCGCCACACCGCAAGGGTTGGCGTGTTTGACGATCACACAGGCTGGCCCCGAAGGTTTGCGTGGTATGACGCAGGGTTGGATCATCTTGCTGTGAAAGCACAAATGAGAGCAGCAGATTTATCTTATTGTTCTGCGCCGCAAGGTAATCCAGCAGTGGCCGGTTCATTGTCTTATTGTCCTGCTGCAGCATTTTTTCTGCACTGCCTTCCAGTTCGCTACATTCACTGGCAACACGAAACAGAGGTGGAATTTCCCGCAGAAATTCGGCGTCATCGGGCAGCACAGCATGTTCCCCCAAAGGTTCAACATTAATGGTAAGCCCTGCATGGACTGAAAAGTACTCGTCCTGATTCATGTCACACTCGTGATTTGTTAACTATTCTTCGATTATCACTTAGCATCGCCTAACGGGCAAGTTAGAGGTCTCAACAGGTTGATTTTTAGCCACTCTTTTTGCATGAGATTGACCAAGTTGCATGGTAATCACAGCCAGCAGCAGGTATGCTTTTGACCACTGTTAACAGGATGGTTCCAGACTGAATGATGTTTCATCCATTGCCTATTTTTATTGGGCTGCGCTATCTGAAAGGCCGTTCGGGTGACCGTTTCAGCCGCTTTGTCTCTGCAATGTCCACCGCAGGCATCACCATAGGTGTGCTTGCGCTGGTGATTGTCATTTCTGTGATGAACGGTTTTGAGCAGCAGCTCAAAGACCGCATTCTGGGTGTGTTGCCGCAGGCGCTGATCACTCAGCAGGATGGCCCTTTTACTCAGCCTGACGCGCCGCCTGCTGCGTTGTCTGCCTTGCCTCAGGTCAACCGGGTGGTGCCGTTAACCCGCGCTGAGGCCGTGTTGCAAAGTGCTGGTGCGCTGGCGGCCGGAGCTATGCTGGGCGTAGAGCCGGAGGGCTATGAGCCGCTGGCTGCTCACATGGTGCAGGGGCAGCTTGCTGATCTGACACCGGGCAGTTACCGGGTAATTCTCGGTAATGGCATGGCGCAGCAACTGGGGGTTAAAGTCGGGGATAAAGTCCGCCTGATGGTGACCAGTGTCAGCGTCTATACCCCTCTGGGGCGTATTCCCAGTCAGCGCAATTTTATTGTGTCTGGCATCTATTTCACAGGGTCTGATGTCGATAAATCGCTGGTGTTAACCAACATCGCCGATGCAGGCCGTCTGTTACGTTACAAACCCGAAGCGTTCACCGGCTGGCGCTTGTTCCTCGATGATCCCTTTAGCGTCACAGAGCTCGCTCTGTCTGATCTGCCCGATGGCTTTCGTTGGTCGGACTGGCGGGATCAGCGCGGTGAGCTGTTTCAGGCGGTGAAAATGGAAAAGAACATGATGGGGCTGATGCTGGGACTGGTGGTTGGCGTCGCGGCTTTTAACATCATTTCGGCCCTGATCATGGTGGTGATGGAAAAGCAGGCTGAAGTCGCTATTTTGAAAACACAGGGAATGACCAGTCAGCAGGTATTGCTGACCTTTATTGTGCAGGGAGCCAGCAGTGGTGTGATAGGTGCTGTGACCGGCGGCATACTGGGCACCCTGCTGGCGTTGAATATTAATGGTATTTTGTCGCTGCTGGGCGTTGATCTGGCGAGCTTAGGCGGTTCGTTACCTGTCGATGTGAAGCCATTCCAGGTTGCCATCGTGATTATCGGGGCGATCTGTCTGAGTTTACTGGCGACCCTTTTCCCTTCTTATCGGGCGGCAGCTGTCCGTCCTGCTGAGGCCTTGCGTTATGAGTGATTCGTTATTGGTATGCCAGCATCTGAGCAAGGTGTACCGTGAAGCCCAATTGGAAACCCAGGTACTGAATGATATCAGCCTGCAAATCGAAGCCGGGGAACTGGTGGCGATTGTAGGGTCATCGGGATCGGGCAAAAGCACCTTGCTGCATTTACTGGGGGCGCTGGATGCGCCGACGGCAGGAGATGTGTACTTTAAAGGCCAGAAACTCAATGGCATGAGCGCCAATAAACAGGCCAGAGTACGCAACCAGGACATAGGTTTTGTCTATCAGTTTCACCATTTGCTGTCTGATTTCTCTGCGGAAGAAAATGTCGCTATGCCCTTGATGATTGGCGGTGTCTCAGCTGCGGCAGCCAAAGATCAGGCCAGACAGATTCTGGACCAGGTGGGCTTGAGCCACCGAACCAGCCACAGGCCATCAGAGCTCAGTGGCGGAGAGCGCCAGCGGGTCGCCATTGCCCGGGCACTGGTGAATAAGCCGGCCCTGGTACTGGCGGATGAGCCGACCGGGAATCTGGATCATAAAACCGCGTTGGAAATTTACGATCTGATGCGCAAACTGAATCAGGAATCGGGCACCGCTTTTCTGGTGGTCACGCATGATAATGAACTGGCCGGCAAACTTGATCGTTGTCTGCATATGCAGGATGGCCAGTTGGCGGCCTTTGAGGTGGCCTGATGCGACCACTGTCTCTTTTTATCGGCAGCCGCTTTAGCCGGGCCCGGCAGCGAAACCGACTGGTTTCTTTTATCTCAATCTCCTCCATTCTCGGTATCGCAGTGGGCGTGGCGGTTATTGTGATTGGCCTCTCGGCAATGAATGGTTTTGAACGTGAGTTACAAAACCGGGTACTGGCGGTGATCCCTCATGGTGAACTGGAAGCAGTGAAACCGCCATTCACCGACTGGCAACCTGTTCTGGAAACCGTTGAAAAGCACCCCAGAGTCAAAGCGGCGGCGCCTTATGTGCAATTTACGGCCTTGCTTGAAAAGGGCACACAGCTCAAAGCGGTTGAAGTCAGAGGGGTCGATCCTGTTCAGGAAACCCGGGTCAGCGCCTTGCCTGGCTATGTCAAAGACGGTGCGTGGCAAGATTTTCAGGCAGGTCAGAAACACATTATTCTTGGTCAGGGCGTTGCGGATCTGCTCGGGATAAAGGTGGGTGACTGGATCTCTGCGATGTTGCCAAACCGTGATAGCGGAAATCAGCTCAAAGCCCCGAAGCGCATTCGTCTGCAGGTTGCCGGCGTGCTGGCGTTGGGCGGTCAGATTGACCATAACTTTGCTTTGGTACCTCTGCAAGATGCCCAGGATTACCTTGCCATGGGGGAAGGCGTTTCAGGTATTTCGATCAGTGTGGACCAGGTGCTGGATGCCACCAACATAGTGAAAGAAGTCGGATATACCTTACCTGTGTATGTCTACTTAAAAAGCTGGACCCAGAAGTATGGCTATCTTTATCGCGATATCCAACTGGTGCGCACCATCATGTATCTGGTGATGGTACTGGTGATAGGGGTAGCCTGCTTTAATATTGTTTCAACGCTGATGATGGCGGTGAAAGACAGAGCGGCAGATATCGCTATTTTGCGAACTATGGGCGCAAGTGATCGTCTGGTTAAAATGATCTTTGTCTGGCATGGCTTATTGTCTGGCCTGATTGGCAGCCTGCTCGGGGCAGGCCTTGGATCATTGGTCGCATTGAACCTGACTTCGATTGCGCATTTTGTGGAAAAACTGATTGGCCATCCGTTTTTATCAGGGGACATCTACTTCGTGAATTTCCTGCCAACAGAGCTGAGATGGCATGACGTGGTGATCGTGATGGTGACAGCCATTGTGCTGAGCCTGCTGGCAACCTGGTATCCGGCTCGCAGGGCGAGTGCACTCCAGCCCGCACAGGTATTAAGTGCAAAATAAATGTCGGTAAATTGGCGCTTATATTGGCGGAGCACTGTGAATCAGGCCGAAAAAGTATTGATGTCCATGATGCAAAGTCGGTAATCGATAATACCTGGCTTCCAAACAGACAGTGTTTTTCTGCATCCCATTAATATACGTTATAAAAAAACCTCGCATTGGCGAGGTTTTTTATGGTTAATCCCTGGTGCTTATTCCGAGCCTGTTGATTAGCGGAAGCGGCGGCGGTTCCAGCTGCGGACAACAGAATAACGCCAGAATCCACGAATGCCGAAGTAACCAATCAATGCGCAAATCGTCCCGCAGACAAAACAACCCAGCAGAAACGGCGGGCCAATCTGGCTCATCTGCTGTTCAAGGAAGGCCCAGGACAGTTCGAAATGGAAAGGCTGGTAGGGCACGTTCATCAGCCATGCCCCGAGCTTGTATGCCGCGTAGAACATGACTGGCATAGTAATTGGATTGGTAATCCACACCAGAGAAACGGAAAGCGGCAGATTGACGCCAAACAGAATGGCTAACCCTGCAGCCATGATCATCTGGCTGGGTAAGGGGACGTATGCCATAAACAGTCCCACCGCGAATGCGCCAGAGGCGGACCGGCGGTTCAGACACCACAGGTTAGGGTTATGCAGCACAGTACCAAAAACTTTCAAAGCCTTGTGGTTTTTAATCATCTCTGGGCTGGGCAAGAAACGTTTTATCAGTTGTCTTGGCATCGTCGGTCGTTATTTTTAATGGCTGTTAGCGTCAGGTTGTCATGATGTTTCAGATGACAGCCGGTTTATCCATTGGCGTTTTGTCACTTCACTACTGGCAATCCTTACCAGACTACAAATGGTTTATTACAGCCATGATTATAGGTGGAGCGATATTTTTCTGTTTGCGTATCAACTTGTTTCTTGCGATCGCAATAGGTGGGCTCTGGGCTTGGGTAACTGCTGTTGACTATAGCCAGGCAGTCAATAGCCTTCCTCATGAGCGCGGGAATATTACCATAGTTGGCGAAGTTCGCAGCCTAATTAATCATAATATTCTTGATAAGCGATTCATTTTTGTTGCTGAGAGTGTGAAGGAACGCGATCTTCTGCGAAAAGATGCGATCCGTTTATTGCTTGACTGGCCGGCGGTGACGGATCTGAAACAAGGGCAACGGTATCAGCTGGATATCCGGGTTCGTCGCCCCAGCGGACGGGCAAATGCCGCAGGATTTGATGCCGAACGTTACGCGGTGGGGAACGGGATCCATGGTACTGGGACAGTCATTGCCGGTACGTTGTTGTCGCAAAATGACACTATGAGTTTGCGCCAGCGCTGGTTTGATCGCGCGGTGCGGCAAACAGAGGGTTTCACCTACCGGGCCTATCTGTTAGCGCTCGGTTTTGGCGAAAGAGACGGTTTAGATCAGGATGACTGGTCGATACTTCGCGACAGCGGACTGGCACATCTCATGGCGATATCCGGTCTGCATATCGGGCTGGTTGTGGTGATTGGATGGGGCGTCGGAAGCCGGGTGCGGGGTACCTTGCCTGAGTCCAGGCATTGGCTCTGGCTGCCCTTCTGGCTGGCGTTATTGCTGGCGTATGGCTATGCCTGGCTGGCCGGATTCAGTATTCCCACTCAGCGCGCCTTACTGACATCGGTCTTATGTCTGCTGATGATTCGTTGCGGTGTGGTGTGGAGCGGACTGCAATTATGGTCTGTGATACTGGCCAGTTGCCTGATATTTAACCCGCTGGCGTCCTACTCGGCCGGAATGTGGTTGTCATTTGGCGCTGTGCTGGTTCTGTATCTGGCCAATACTGGCGGTATCCGGCGACGAAAGCAGGCTGAGCAGGCCCGAGTGCCATGGCGCGAAACAGTCCGTGTTTATGTGCTGCTGCAACTGGCACTGCTGGGGTTAATGCTGCCGTTGCAGTGGGTCTGGTTTGGCGGGATCTCACTGGCGGCGCCGCTGATCAATCTACTCGCGGTGCCCTGGGTCAGTCTGGTGACTGTACCTTGTGTCCTGCTGGCCGTGGTCACTATCACAGTGCCCGGCCTCTCAGGTGTGTTCTGGCAGTTAGCCGACTGGTCTCTGCATCCGGTTATCGCCCTGGCAAGTCTGGCGGAAGGGGCCTGGTGGCCATTGTCTGAAAGCCTGTTTATCGTCCTGCTGGCCATGGTGACGGGTATTGTGCTGTGCTGGCTTCTGCCCTGGCGACGTTTTCTGTGTCTGCAGTTGAGTCTGGTCCTGACGCTGTGGGGAGTCAGTGACTGGAGCAAGTCGCAAACGCTTGTTCCTGACAGCTGGCAGGTCGATATGCTGGATGTCGGGCATGGGCTGGCGATACTGATTCAACGGCAGGGCAGAGCCGTGCTTTACGATACCGGAAATAGCTGGCCGGAAGGAAGCATGGCCCTCTCGGTTATTGAGCCGGTATTGAGACGGCAGGGCATTCGCCATCTGGACGGTTTCATTCTCAGTCATGCCGATGCCGATCATGCCGGCGGGACATCAGATGTCATCGCACGTCTGAATCCGGCCTGGCTGCGCAGCAGTGACCAGCGCGAGGGCTTCGCGCCTTGTGTTCGTGGCCGCTTATGGCGCTGGCAGGGATTGACTTTCAAGGTGCTCTGGCCGCCGAAAAGGGTAACGAAAGCCGCCAATCCGCATTCCTGCGTGATACAGGTGAGTGATCAGTGGCTACACCCGGAATCTGACACATCGCTGTTGTTAACCGGTGATATTGATGCCATTTCGGAATTGCTGCTCGCCAGGCTGGAGCCGGATCTGAAAGCGGATATATTGCTGGTGCCCCACCACGGCAGTAACTCATCGTCCACTCAGACCTGGTTAGATTCGTTGCAGGCGACATACGCCTTAGTCTCTGCAGGAAAATACAGCCCCTGGGCCTTACCGGCTGAACAGGTAAAACACCGTTACCTGTTGCAGGGTCTGCACTGGCTGGATACAGCACAAGACGGCCAGGTCAGCATGCGTATTGAACAGGGCGAAGTGGCGGTCACACGCTATCGTAAAGACAGCCGGCAACACTGGTATCAACCACTTTTCAGGCCTTGATTGAGCCTCTCAAATTGGGCTCGAACGGATAAAAAAGCATCGCTTTTCAGGATTTAAGAAGCACGAGAGCCTTGTAACTTACTTGGTGCATGACTCGTTAACGAGTAGAATAACCGCCACTAACAGATAACAATCGGTTTTACATGATACAAGCTAACGATCAATCCACCTGGGATACGTTCAAACGACTCTGGCCTTCAATCAGCTTATACAAAGCGGGTTTGATTGCTGCCGTTATCGCGCTGATCATTAATGCAGCCAGTGATGCATTGATGTTATCAATGATCAAACCTTTGATGGATGAAAGCTTTGGCGGTCTGAACAGTGTGGACTCCAATTTTCTGGCCAAGATGCCTTTTTATCTTCTGGGGTTGATGCTGGTTCGTGGCTTGAGCGGCTTTGTTTCCACTTACTGCCTGTCCTGGGTCTCCGGCAATGTTGTGATGAATATGCGCCGGCAGGTGTTTAACCACTTCATGACGATGCCGGTCAGTTTTTTTGACAAAGAATCATCCGGCGCGCTCTTATCCCGAATTACCTATGACACCGAGCAGGTTGCCTCCGCAACCAGTGGTGCGCTGGTCAGCCTTGTCCGCGAAGGCGCAACGATCATTGCGCTGATGGGGATGATGTTCTGGAACAGCTGGCAGCTGTCTGCCATTTTGCTGGTGATTGCCCCAGTGGTGGCTGTCAGCATTCGCGTGGTCTCAAAGCGTTTTCGCCGCATTTCTAAAAATATGCAGGACACCATGGGTTCTGTGACCTCATCGGCCGAGCAGATGCTGAAAGGGCACAAAGTGGTATTGAGCTACGGCGGCCAGCAGGTCGAGAAAAACCGTTTTGAGCACGTCAGCAATCGCATGCGTCAGCAGACGATGAAACTGGTGTCGGCTCAGGCCATTGCCAACCCTGTTATTCAGCTGATTGCGTCTATGGCGCTGGTGGCTGTGCTGATCCTGGCCAATACCGAAAGTCTGCGCAGTGAACTGACGCCCGGTACTTTTGCCCTGATCTTTGGTGCCATGTTCGGCATGATGCGCCCGCTGAAAGCACTGACCAATGTCACCTCTCAGTTTCAGCGTGGTATGGCGGCGTGCCAGACGCTGTTCGGCATCCTGGAGCTGGAAACTGAAAAAGATCACGGTACTTACGAAACCCAGCGCGTGAAAGGGGATGTGGCCTTTAAAGATGTCACCTTTACCTATCCGACCAAAGATACTCCCGCCCTGCGCAATGTCAGTTTTGACTTGCCGGCGGGTAAAACGCTGGCCCTGGTTGGCCGCTCGGGCTCGGGTAAAAGTACGATTGCCAATCTGCTCACCCGTTTCTATGACATAGATTCGGGCCTGATTACTATAGATGAGCGTGACATCCATGATTATAAACTGGCCAACCTGCGCGATCAGGTGGCGATTGTGTCGCAAAACGTGCACCTGTTTAACGACACCATAGCCAACAATATCGCCTATGCCAGTGGTGATAAATACAGCCGTAAAGATATAGAGAAAGCCGCTGAACTGGCCTATGCCATGGACTTTATTCAGGCGATGGATCAGGGTCTGGATACGGTGATCGGCGAAAACGGCGTCAGCTTATCCGGTGGTCAGCGTCAGCGTATCGCGATTGCCCGTGCCCTGTTGCGCGATGCGCCTGTGCTGATCCTCGATGAAGCCACATCGGCGCTGGACACAGAATCTGAGCGCGCCATTCAGGCAGCATTGGATGAGTTGCAGAAAGACAAAACCGTGCTGGTGATTGCACACCGCCTGTCGACTATTGAAAATGCCGATGAAATTCTGGTGGTGGACGAAGGCGAGATCATCGAACGCGGTGTCCATGCCGCGCTGCTGGAAAAAGACGGCGCCTATGCGCAGTTGCACCGAATCCAGTTTGGCGAATAAGCAGAGCGGGTCTCATGGCAAATCTGATTGAAAAAATCTGGTTTGAGCGCCACCCGGCAGGGTGGGCGCTGGCACCTGTCTTATGGCCATTAAGCAAGCTGTTTGGCTGGATTAGCCGTTGTCGTCG
This sequence comes from Photobacterium sp. SP02, assembly GCF_038519165.1. NCBI lineage: Bacteria > Pseudomonadati > Pseudomonadota > Gammaproteobacteria > Vibrionales > Vibrionaceae > Photobacterium > Photobacterium sp. SP02. The sequence continues at coordinate 38,771 of NZ_JASJOJ010000036.1, read as the reverse complement.
TTATGCATTCCAATCCGGTAAAAAAGTGGCATACCGTGCCCGCGTTCCTGTGGTGGTAGTCGGCAATATTACCGCAGGCGGAAACGGTAAAACGCCGGTCGTTATCTGGCTGGTGGAACAACTTCAGGCGCAAGGTTTGACAGTCGGCGTGGTGTCCCGGGGTTATGGCGGCAAATCGGACCATTACCCGCTGCGCCTCAATGAGCGCACAACAACGGCAGAAGCGGGTGACGAGCCGGTATTGATTGCCCGTCGTACCTGTGCCCCTGTTGTGGTCTCCCCGAACAGGGCAGAAGCGGTACAGATGCTGGAAAAGGACGTCGATGTCATTATCACCGATGACGGTCTTCAGCATTACGCGCTCGCCAGAGACATTGAGATTGTCGTTATTGATGGTAATCGCCGCTTCGGCAATGCACAGTTGATCCCTATGGGGCCGCTGCGCGAGCGCTGCGACCGACTGAACGAGGTCGACTTTCTGATTTGCAATGGCGGCGATGCCCGGCGTAACGAAATTGCCATGCGCCTTGAGCCCGGTGAGCTGGTGAATTTGCTGACGGGTGAACGCCGGGCACCAGACAGCCTGCAAAATGTCGTGGCCATGGCCGGAATCGGTCATCCGCCACGGTTTTTTGCCACCTTGAATACGCTGGGCGTGACCCCGGTTCATTGTCAGGCTTTTCCGGATCATCAGGCTTTTGAGGCCAGTGAACTGGAAGCGCTGGCGGAGCAGGGTGAACACCTGGTGATGACTGAAAAAGATGCGGTGAAGTGTCAGGCATTTGCCCGGCAAAATTGGTGGTATCTGCCTGTTGATGCCAAACTCTCAGAGCCTCAGTCAATCGAATTGCTGAACAAAATTATAGAAGTGAAGGAAGAATATGGATCACCGTCTGCTTGAGATCGTTGCTTGTCCGGTATGCAAAGGCAAACTGCACTTTGATAAAGACAATAATGAACTGATTTGTAAATTTGATCGTCTGGCTTATCCGATTAATGACGGCATTCCAGTTCTGCTGGAGCCGGAAGCGCGCACTTTGAGTGCCGATGAGGTGATGTAATGGCATTCACTGTCATTATTCCGGCCCGTTATCAATCCTCCCGTTTGCCGGGTAAACCGCTGGCAGATATCGCCGGGAAACCTATGATCCAGTGGGTGTACGAGCAAGCCAGTAAAGCCGGTGCCAGGCAGGTCATTGTCGCGACGGATGATCAGCGCATCGCGGATGCGGTGACAAGCTTTGGCGGCGAGGTGTGCCTCACGCGCGCGGATCATGAATCCGGCACTGAACGTCTGGCGGAAGTGGTCGAGAAATACCAACTGGCTGCTGACGAGATAGTGGTGAATGTTCAGGGCGATGAGCCGATGATCCCGCCAAGTATCATTCGTCAGGTGGCGGACAATCTGGCCCGCAGTGACGCGCCTATGGCTACCCTGGCGGTTGAGATTGACCATGCCGATGAAGTGTTTAACCCGAATGCCGTCAAAGTGGTGATGGATAAAAACGGTTACGCGCTGTATTTCAGCCGTGCTTCCATTCCCTGGGATCGCGATAACTTTGCCAAACGCCCGCAGGAGATCCATCAGAGCCTGCTGCGCCATATCGGGATCTATGCCTACCGGGCTGGTTTCATCAATACCTACATCAACTGGGAACCCAGTGCACTTGAGAAAATTGAGTCGTTAGAGCAACTGCGGGTGTTGTGGCACGGCGAAAAAATTCACGTCGATGTCGCCATTGATCCGCCTCCGGCTGGCGTAGACACCCCGGAAGATCTGGCAAAAGTCCGTTTGCTGATTAAGTAAGATTGATCTGGCGAAATAAAACAGCCGGCCACCAGGCCGGCTGTTTTTATTGTCACCTGAGCCACCGTCTTTAGTAGTGGTATGGTTTCAGGCAAAGTTGTATATCAGAAGAAACCCAGCGGATTGACATCATAGCTCACCAGCAGGTTTTTGGTGTTCTGATAGTGATCCAGCATCATTTTGTGGGTTTCGCGGCCAATCCCGGATTTTTTGTAGCCCCCGAAAGCAGCGTGAGCCGGATAGGCGTGGTAGCAGTTCACCCAGATCCGGCCAGCTTCAATGCTTCGCCCCATCCGGTAGGCGCGGTTGGCATCCCGGGTCCAGACTCCGGCACCCAGACCGTATTCGGTGTCATTAGCGATCGCCAGCGCTTCGGCTTCATCTTTGAAGGTGGTAATGGCTATCACAGGGCCAAAGATCTCTTCCTGGAACACACGCATCTTGTTGTGGCCTTTCAGCAGGGTAGGGGAAATGTAATAACCGGATGCAAGCTCTCCGTTTTGTCTGGCGATATCCCCACCGAACAGGACTTCCGCCCCTTCCTGACGCCCGATTTCAAGATAGCTCAGAATCTTATCGAATTGCTCCTGAGATACCTGCGCGCCCACTTGGGTCTCTGTATCGAGCGGGTTGCCTTGCTGAATGGTACTGGCTCGCTCTATGACCTTAGCGATGAATTTATCATAGACAGACTCCTGTACCAGCACGCGGGACGGGCAGGTGCAGACTTCTCCCTGGTTGAAGAATGCCAGCAGTAACCCTTCCACACATTTATCCAGATAGGCATCTTCGTGATCGAAAATGTCTTCAAAGTACACATTGGGTGACTTGCCGCCCAGCTCGACGGTGGAAGGGATCAGGCTATCGGCGGCACATTTCAGAATGTGATGACCGACTTCCGTCGAGCCGGTGAAAGCCAGTTTGGCAATGCGCTTGCTGGTGGCCAGCGCCTGACCGGCTTCATTGCCATAGCCGTTGACAACGTTAACCACGCCAGCCGGGATCAGGTCACCTATGGTTTCCATCAACACCAGAATTGAGGTGGGTGTCTGTTCAGCGGGTTTCAGAACCACGCAGCAGCCTGCAGCCATGGCCGGCGCCAGTTTCCAGGCGGCCATCAGCATAGGGAAATTCCAGGGAATGATCTGGCCGACAACGCCTACAGGCTCCGGGAAATGGTAGCTGGCAGTATGGGCGTCCAGTTCTGCCGCTGAGCCTTCCTGCGCCCGGATACACCCGGCGAAATAGCGAAAGTGATCTACCACCAGAGGCAGATCGGCGGCGAGGGTTTCGCGCACCGGCTTGCCATTCTCCCAGCATTCGGCCACGGCCAGCATTTCCAGATTGGCTTCAATCCGATCGGCAATTTTCAGCAGAATATTGGATCGTTCTGTCACGCTGGTGCTGGCCCATTGGGCGCGAACTTCATGCGCGGCATCCAGAGCCAGCTCAATATCAGCCTCACCGGAACGGGCTACCTGGCAGTATTCCTTGCCGTTAACCGGCGAGACATTCGCCAGGTATTGTCCGGAAACCGGCTTAACCCACTTGCCGCCAATGTAATTGTCGTAGTGAGACTTGAAATTGATGATAGCGTCAGCGGAACCTGGTTGAGCGTAGATCATAGCAATATCCCTTTCCTGTTGATGTGATGAGCTAACGAGTCAGCGTGCGTTTTTTTATCCATATTTTCATGGTGATAGCCTGACTCAGGCTGTTTGCCTTCATGACAGATATGGCAAATTACAGGCCAACAGGGCAGACTTGTTGTTAAATAAATGTAACGCTATGATTAATAAAATTTTTCAATATTGATGCAGTCATCGGCATCATTGTGTCTGACCGCTGCCAGTGTTCCGTTATTTATCAGTAACCTGTGGAACACTGTACCAAAATGGAACACTTGAACATGCCGACTCAAGCAAGTACTTCACAGGTAGACTGGCTGACTGACTCCTGGCGTCGTTGCCAGTTAGCGGGTTTGAATGAGAGCCAAACACCGGAAAATATCCGGCTGAACAATGAACAGCTGGACGAGCGGCGTGCGCAGGCTGGTAAGCTGATTCAGCTTGTCGAACAGTTTGCCGTGCCGCTGTTTAATCAGGTCTTTGCCGGAACCAACAGCCGGCTGTTGCTGGGTGACACTGAAGGCGTGATCATCAAAGCCTGGGGACAGGTCCGTTTTGAAAAACGCCTTACTGCCATTTCACTGGAGTCCGGAGTCTGCTGGCAGGAAGGGGTAAAAGGAACCAATGCGATAGGTAATGCACTGACCGAGAAGCAATTCATCACAGTGGTTGGCGACCAGCATTTTATCCGTCAGCACCGCTTTATCAGTTGCTCGGCCGGGCCAGTGTTCAGTGCTGCCGGCGAACTGCTTGGTGTGCTGGATATTACCAGTGAACAGCAGGTGCATTCCGAGCAAACCCGGCTCCTGGTACAGAATATGGTGCAACTGGTTGAAAATGCCCTGCTGTGTCAGTTGCCTAATGCCATGATGCGTATCGATTTAGCTTGTGATAAAGCCTTGTTGCAAACAGGCTGGCAGGGGATATTGGTGACAGATGAAGAAGGGCGGATACTGGCTCACAATACGGTGGCAGAACGGTTGTTGGGACAGACACAGGTATTGGGGCGTCAGCTGGATGAGATTATGGCCGATACCCGGAAAGGCACGGCCGATGCTCAGTCTCTGATCTTTGAAAAGCACCGAATAATGCCAGCCTCTGTCTCGGGTTATCGCCATGCCAATACTTTGTCGCCATCTTGCCCGCTGCACTTTGGTGATGACAGAATCGAGCGCGCCTGGCAGCAAGCCTGCAAGCTGATCGAGAAAGACATCAGCTTATTGGTACTGGGTGAAACCGGAGTAGGCAAAGGCGAATTTGTGAAACAGCTGCATCGTTACAGTTCAAGGCGGCATGCGCCACTGGTCGCCGTTAACTGTGGTGCGTTACCGCCCGCTTTAATTGAGTCTGAATTATTCGGGTATGTGCCGGGTGCCTTTACCGGCGCAAGCCGCCAGGGACAGCAAGGACGCATAAGACAAGCGGATAAAGGGATATTGTTTCTGGATGAAATCGCAGACATGCCTTTAACGGCACAAACCCGTTTGCTGCATGTTTTGCAGGAAAAAGAAGTGATCCCGGTCGGTGCAAATCAGCCGGTAAGCGTGGATATCCGCATCATAGCAGCGACCCATAAAAACCTGGCAGAAGCAGTGGCACAAGGCCATTTTCGCGAGGATTTGTACTATCGGCTCAACGGCCTGATTCTGACCTTACCGGCTTTAAGGGAGCGGCAGGACAAAGCGGCACTGACGGAAGCCATTTTGCGGCAATACTGTGAATCGACTATGTCTGTCTGCCCGATACTGGCAGCGCGGATGGCGAGTTACCATTGGCCCGGCAATATTCGCGAGCTGGATAATACGCTCAAAGTCGCGGCGGTGCTGGCAGAAGGCGAAGCTGAGTTAACACAAGCGCATTTGCCTCAGCATCTGGTGGCACAATTACCTGACGCCATGGTGAATGAATCCTCAGGTTCGGCCAGTAAACTTGAGGCCACGATTTCAGAGACCCTGCTTGATACCTATCGTGCGAACGACGGCAATATTTCCCGTACCGCGAAAGTGCTGGGGATCAGCCGCAATACTTTGTACCGGCGCTTACGAAAAATGGGTATGGCGTCGTAAAGGCTTGTCAGCCCTGAATGCAAACAGCCCGGTCATTGACCGGGCTGTGGATTGATAACGGTATTCAGATTCGTCAGGCGTTGGCCCGCTCGCCACTGATTTCTTCATCGCTGTCGAAAATGCTGTTGTCAGCTTGTCCCAGAACCCGGGATGTCACTGTACCGGCGGTCATCGAACCGCTGACATTCACCGCAGTACGGCCCATATCAATCAATGGCTCGATGGAAATCAGCAGGCCAGCCAGTGCCACCGGCATATCCAGCGCAGACAGAACGATAATCGCAGCAAATGTTGCCCCGCCACCCACGCCGGCAATACCGAATGAACTGATAGTGACGATCGCAATCAGGGTCATCATGAAGCCCGGATCCAGCGGGTCAATGCCAAGGGTCGGGGCAATCATCACCGCCAGCATGGCCGGATAGAGACCGGCACAACCGTTCTGGCCCATGGTGGCACCGAAAGAGGCAGAGAAGTTAGAAACGGCTTCACCATTACCCAGTTTTTTCACCTGAGTCTCAATGTTCAGCGGCAGGGTGCCTGCGCTGGAACGTGAGGTGAAGGCGAACGTCAGCACCGGCAGGATTTTTTTCAGGAAGCGAACAGGGTTGACACCGACACCGGCGACCAGAATTAGGTGCATGACCAGAATCAGGCCTAAGCCTACATAGGAAGCGACCACGAAGTTGAGCAGGTTTAGAATGTCGCTGTAGTTCGAGCCGGCAACGACTTTGGTCATCAGTGCCAGTACGCCATATGGTGTCAGAGCCAGCACCATACGCACCAGAGTGCGGACCACTTCCTGAGCTACATTCACAAAGGTTTCCAGGCTCTTGCCCAGTTCTGGCTGAGTGCGGATAACGGTCAGGCTGGCGACACCGATGAAGGCCGAGAAGATCACCACCGCAATGGTTGAGGTTGGACGGCTGCCTGCCAAATCGGCAAACGGATTACCCGGGAAGAAAGAAATAATCATGTCAGCCAGAGACAGGGTCTCTACCGAGGCCAGACGGGTCTGCAGTGCTTCACCACGGGCAATTTCACGCGCGCCCTGGACAATGCCTTCAGCGCTCAGACCAAACATGTTGCTGACCAGAATACCTATCAGTGCAGACACGGCTGTGGTTGCCAGCAAGATGCCGATGCTCAGGCCTGAAATTTTGCCCAGTGAACCGGCATTCTTCACTTTGACGATAGCGGCGATAATCGACACCATGATCAAAGGCATCACAATCATTTTTAACAGGCTGACATAGCCTGAACCGACAATACCGACATACTTGAGCGTGGTTGCAATGGCTTCATGCCCGGCGCCGTAAAAAAACTGCAGCGCCGCACCAAAAAGGACACCCAGTCCCAGACCGGTAAACACACGCTTGGACAGGGTTTGAGCACTGTTTTGTTGTTTCACCAGAAAGGCAATCAGCAGTGCAAATACCGCCAGGTTCACGATTAGAAACATACTTCTCTCTATTCATAAGGTATCCAGCCTGCATAACATGTTGCGCAGAACTGTCAAAAAATGTTTTCAGCATCATAGGGATTAAGCGGAGTTTAAGGAATGTTTCCTAATTACTTTAACTATTCAAAAATCGAACATGTTAAAACCAAATGGAATATTGGTTAAGCTGTAACCTATTGAAGGATAATTATTGTGCAGTGACAGCCAGCAATGAGCTGGCTGTTGTATTGAAGGGTTTCAGGCGGCGGTGTTGTTAGCGACAGGTTGCACCACATTGACAGGCGCGGCGCTGTCGGCCATGTCACGCAATTTCTGCCACCATTTGCCCAGCGTTTCGTGCCAGAATCGCTCTGTTTGTTCCAGATACTGGGCTTTAGGTGCGTATTTCAGCCAAGGCTGGTGGATTTCATCACTGGCGAGATAATTTGTCGGGGCAGGGATCGGGCTCAAGCCCGCCTGGCTGAATTCGGCAATGGCGCGCGGCATATGGCTGGCTGAGGTCACAAGAACCAGGTTGCGTTTACCGACCACAGAAGCGGCCTGAAAGGCTTCTTCCCAGGTATCTTTTGCGGTTTCCAGCAGAAGTATATCCAGTTTATTCACCCCTAATGCGATGGCCACTTTTGCCATCATTCTGGCCTGACTGATTTCAGTGCCTCCGTCATAGCCTGACAGGATGATTTTGGAACCGGGTGACAGATTATGGATACGTATGGCTTCAGCAAGGCGCATCAGTGAGGCGCGTGACAGCTCAGAGGTGATAGGCAGATCTTTGTCGACCACATGGCTGTTGCCTAACACCATAATGTAGTCAACCGGCTGCCCGGACGGAATATAGCCTTTATACTGGCGTTCTAAAGGGGTCAGCAGGCTGCTGGAGACAGGCTGAAAGGCAACCAGGAAAATACCCAATAAGGAGACGGCCAGCATGTATCCGGCTAACTTATGCCGGCGGGTAAACCAGAGTATCATCAGCCCTGTGATGCCCACGATCAGCAGCAAAGGTAGGGGCATCAAAAAAGCTGACAAGATTTTTTTCAGTTCAAACATATCAGGTCGTCCGAAATTTCAGCAATTGAGCTTGAATACGCGCTCCAAGTCTTTATTACTCTAAAGCTTGTGACACAATAAGCATCTGACTAGGCCACTATCATAACGAAAACTGACGTGATCAGAGATCGAAATTTTGATGATTTAGCCCAAAAGTTCTCAGAAAACATCTACGGTACAGCAAAAGGGCTGATCCGTCAGACTGTCGTATGGCAAGATTTGGAGCAGATTTTACATACCCTTGACGCGAGATCAGCACCGCAGGGCACAGTATTGCATGTGCTGGATGCTGGCGGCGGAATGGGACAGTTGTCGCAATTAATTGCGAAACGTGGTCATAAAATCACTTTATGTGATCTTTCTGGAGAAATGCTGAAACTGGCAGGTGCGGAAATTGCCAAAAATGGCCTGCTTGAGCAATATCGACTCATACATTGTCCGGTGCAGCAGGTTGATCAATACCTGGATGAGCCGGTCGATTTGATTTTGTTCCATGCGGTAATGGAATGGCTGAGCGATCCGCGTGCAGCACTCGAACACCTGATGAAGCAGCTGAAACCGGGCGGGATAGTGTCCGTCATGTTTTATAACCATAATGGCTTGCTGTTTAAGAACCTGATTTGCGGTAATCTAACCCACGTAGAACAAGGGATGCCACACCGCAAACGATTCAAGCTTCAGCCCCAGTCGGCACAGACACCGGAAGAGGTGTATGCATGGCTCACGGAAGGCGGTTTTACCATTTTGGGTAAAACCGGAGTAAGGACTTTCCATGATTACATGCGTACCGACAGGGTGGGCGAGTACAGTCTTGAACAATTACTGGCGATGGAGCAGCGTCTTTGTCGTCAGGAACCGTATTTATCTTTAGGGCGGTATATCCATGTATACGCTCAGAAACCGTTGCAGTAAGAAACATAAAGCCGGTTGCAAGTAATAAATCTAACAAATAAGGACAACGGATGAGTGACCAATCCCAGACTGTTCCTGAGCTGGTGACCTGGGTGAAACAACATGAATTCGCCCTTAACCTGCCAACGGAAAGACTGGCATTTTTATTGGCGATTGCCGTGTTAAGCGGCGAGCGTCTGGATGAGGAACTGGGGGAAGGTGAACTGGTCGATGCGTTCAAAATCGTGAGCGATATGTTTGACCAGTCGAAAGACACCCTGGTTTTCCGCGCCAATAACGCAATCAACGAACTGGTGCGCCAGCGTCTGATTTCCCGTTTTACCAGTGAAATGACAGAAGGGGCCAGTATTTACCGGCTCAGTCCGTTGGCACTGGGTATTGCCGATTACTACGCCCGTCATCGCGAATTCTCATCGATGAAGCTGTCGATTCAGTTGGCTATGGTGGCCGATGAGCTGACCAAAGCGGCGGTCGCTGCCCATGAAGGCGGCAATGAACAGCACTGGAAGATCAACGTCTATGCGGTACTGAAATATTCAGTGGCCGAGATTTTTGATCGTATCGATCTGAACCAGCGCACCATGGACGAGCAGCAGCAGCAGGTGAAAGAAGACATTGCTGAACTGCTGAATCAGGACTGGCGTGCAGCCATCACCAACTGTGAAAGCCTGCTGAATGAAACCTCCAGTACGCTGCGTGAGCTTCAGGATACTCTGCAAGCTGCCGGTGATCAGCTGCAAACCCAGCTGCTTGCCATTCAGGATGCGGTAAGCACAACCTCGGATCTTGAGCTGGAATATGTCGAAGGCATGGTGTACTCGCTGCAGGCAAAACTGGACCGGATCATCAACTGGGGCCAGCAGGCAATAGACTTGTGGATCGGCTACGACCGTCATGTGCATAAGTTTATCCGTACCGCCATTGATATGGACAAAAACCGTGCCTTCAGCCAGCGCTTGCGCCAGTCGGTCGCCGAGTTTTTCGATGCGCCATGGCAGCTCACTTACGCCGATGCTGACCGCCTGCTCGACATGCGTGATGAAGAACTGGTCCTGCGCGACGATGAAGTGACTGGCATAGTGCCGGAAACGCTTGAATTTGAAGAACTGAGCCAGGTCAATGATCAGCTCAGTGAAAGAATTGCTGAAATGCTGGATATCCATAAATCTCAGGGCGCTGCCATTAATCTGGGCGCCTTGATCCGGGAATACCTGAGCCAGCATTCCCATGCACAACATTTTGATTTAGCTCGTATTATTGTCGATCAGGCCGTGAGGCTCGGTTATTCCGAGTCGGATTTCAGTGCGATTCAGCCTGATTGGGAACTGATCAACGACTACGGAGCCAAGGTACAAGCCAATGTCATTGACAAATATTGAAGAATTTATGCCAGAGAATCTGGCCAAAGCCATTGCCAACCCCTTGTTCCCGGCATTGGATAATGCACTGCGTTCGGGCCGCCATGTTTCCGGCGAAGATTTGGATAATCATGCTTTTTTGCTGGAATTTGAGCAGGACCTGATGCTGTTTTATAAGCGCTATAACGCTGAACTGGTCAGAGCCCCGGAAGGCTTCTTCTATCTGCGTCCCCGCTCCACCTCGCTGATTGGCCGCTCTGTGCTGTCTGAGCTGGATATGCTGGTAGGCAAAGTGCTGTGCTTCCTGTATCTGAGCCCTGAACGTCTGGCCCATGAGGGGATATTTACCAATCAGGAACTGTTTGATGAGCTTTTGTCGTTAGCCGATGAAAAGAAACTCATGAAGCTGGTGACCAACCGGGCGTCAGGCTCTGATCTGGATCGCGAAAAGTTGTTCGATAAAGTGAAAACCTCCCTGCGCCGTATGCGCCGTCTGGGTATGGTGATCATGCTGGGCGACAGCGGTAAATTCCGCATCAGTGAAGCGGTATTCCGCTTTGGTGCAGATGTGCGTAACAGTGATGATATTCGAGAAGCTCAGCTTCGCCTGATCCGTGACGGCGAAGCCATAGTGCATCAGCAATTGCCGACTCAATCCAGTTTGATTGAGGCAGAGCAACCGAACGACACTGCAAGTGATGAAGAAACCGAGCAAGAGGAACACGCCTGATGGAGCGCGGTAAGTACCAATCTCTGACCATGGTTAACTGGAACGGCTTCTTTGCCCGGACATTTGATATTGACCAACTGGTCACCACACTTTCCGGCGGTAATGGTGCGGGTAAATCCACCACCATGGCTGCGTTTATCACGTCTTTGATCCCGGATCAGAGCCTGCTGCACTTTCGTAATACCACTGAAGCGGGAAGTTCTAATGCCTCCCGTGATAAGGGATTACACGGCAAGCTCAAGCCTGGCGCCTGTTATTCTGCGCTCGATATCGTCAACTCCAAGAACCAGCGCATTATTTTTGCGGTGAAACTGCAGCAGGTTGCCGGCCGGGACAAGAAAGTCGACATCAAGCCTTTCCTGATCCAAGGCTTACCGTCAGCGGTGAAACCGACCGATATTCTGGTGGAAACCCTGTCTGAGAACCAGGCACGAGTGCGACAGATCAATGAAGTGAAAGATGCCGTGTCTCAGTACGAAGGTGTGCAGTTTAAAACCTTCTCTTCTGTCACGGATTACCACACGCAGATGTTTGAATTCGGTGTCTTGCCGAAGAAGCTGCGCAACAGTACCGACAGGTCTAAGTTCTACCGCTTAATCGAAGCATCGCTGTACGGCGGTATTTCCAGTGCTATTACACGCTCGCTGCGTGATTATCTGTTGCCGCATAACTCGGGCGTGAAGAAAGCCTTCCAGGATATGGAAGCCGCGCTGCGTGAAAACCGCATGACGCTTGAAGCGATCAAAGTGACCCAGAGCGATCGTGATCTGTTTAAACACTTGATCACTGAAGCGACCAATTATGTGGCTGCCGATTATATGCGTCATGCCAACGAGCGCCGTATCAAGCTGGAACAGACACTTGGCCTGCGCAGCGAATTGCTGGGCTCACGCCAGACGCTGATTGATCAACAGCAGGTGTTCGGCAATATGTCGCAAGAGCTTGACGAGCTGAAAGACAACGAGAGTGCGCTGGAGCAGGATCATCAGGCGGCGTCGGATCACTTGCAACTGGTTCAGACAGCCGTTCGTCAGCAGGAAAAAATAGAGCGTTACCGTGATGATCTTCTCGAGCTGACTGAGCGTCTTGAAGAGCAGGTCATGATTGTTGAAGAAGCGGCCGAGCAACTGGCACTGGCGGAAGAACAGGCCATGCTCAGTGAAGACGAGGTCGACAGCCTGAAATCTCAGCTGGCTGATTATCAGCAGGCACTGGACGCACAGCAAACCCGCGCCTTACAGTACCAGCAAGCCGTGCAGGCGCTGGAAAAGGCCCGTCAGATTTCGGCCGATGACACGGTGAACCAGGAAAATGCCGCTGAACTGCTGTCCGGTCTGAAACAGCAGCAAGACAGTAAAACCACGGCATTGCTGGCACTCAAACACAAGCTGGATATGTCTGCAGCCGCGGCGCAGCAATTTGAGCGCGGTCTGCAGCTGGTGGTGACCATTGCCGGTGCTGTTGATCGTGCCTCGGCAGGTGAAAAAGCCCGTGAATTACTGGCGACAGGCCGCGAGTTGCGAATGATTGCTCAGCGCAGTGAACAGTTGAGTGCGCAGTATCGCGATCTGGAGCGCAGCATGCGTCACCAGCGTCAGGCCCAGGAACTGGCAGACACTTACGCTAAACGTTTTGCCGTTGAGATTGATGGCGAACTGGTGCTGGCTGAAGAGCAGGCCCGTCATGAAGCGACCTTAGAGAGCCTGGAGCAGAATCAGTCTGATCTGGTGGAAAAACGCAGTGAACTGCGCCGCCAGGAACAGCAGCTGGCGAAAGACATCAGCCTGCAGGAAGGCAAAGCACCGACCTGGATTGCTGCCAGTGATGCGCTGGAAAAACTGGCAGAACAATCTGGCCAGGATCTGTACGACAGCCAGGCGGTGATGACGGCCATGCACCAGACGCTGGAGTCTGAGCGTGACGCCATTCATGCCAGAGACAAGCTGGCGGTGCGCAAGCAAAATGTAGAAAATGAAATCGAACGTCTGGCCTTGCCGGGCGGCAGCGATGATTCCCGTTTGCGTGTGATTGCCGATGTGCTGGGCGGCACCTTACTGTCTGAGATTTACGACGACATCACGATTGATGATGCGCCGTATTTCAGTGCCATGTACGGTCCTGCACGCCATGCCATCGTAGTGCAGGATATTGCGTCTGTCCGCGAGAAACTCTCCGGGCTGGATGATTGCCCGGACGATCTGTATATCATCGAAGGTGAAGCGGACTCGTTTGATGACAGCAGTTTTGTTGTCGACGAACTGGAAGGCGCAGTGTGCGTTCAGCTGAACAAGCAGCAGCTGCGTTATTCCCGTTTCCCGAAAGTACCACTGTTTGGCCGGGCCGCCCGCGAGCAGCGTCTGGCTATTTTACGCGAAGAGCGTGATCAGATTGTTGAGGATCACGCCAAGGCCTCTTTTGATGCGCAGAAACTTCAGCGTTTGTACCAGAGCTTCAATGCCTTTGTCGCCAGCCATCTGGCAATTGCGTTTGATGCCGATCCGGAAGAAGCAATTCGCATTGCGCGTGAAAAACGCAATCAGATTCAGCGTCAGTTAAATGATACCGAAGCCACCGAGCAGCAGCAGCGCAGCCAGCTCACCGCTGCACGTGAAGGGTTATCGCTGTTATCTAAACTGCAGCCGGTCGTGGCCTTGTTAGAAGATGAGACGATCGCCGCCCGCCTTGAAGAGGTGGAGCAGCAGCTTGCCCAGATTGACGAAGCACGCCATTACCTTGAGCGTCACGGCAAGGCACTGGAAGAGCTGGAAACTCTGGTGTCGGCACTGGATACCGACCCTGAGCGGTTTGATGCTATGCAGGCCGAGTATCAGGATGCGGACCAGGCCCTTCAGACACTGAAAAGCCAGATTTTTGCCCTGGCTGATTTGGTTGAACGTCGCCACCACTTTGGTTATGCCGATGCGGTTGAGCTGCTGAGCAAGAGCTCTGAGCTCAACGAGCAACTGAAAACCAAACTGGAAACGGCGGAACGCGAACGTGCCCGTCACCGTGAGAGCCTGAAACAGGCACAGACTCAGAGCAACCAGTACAACCAGTTGCTGGCGTCGCTGAAAAGTTCACATCAGGCCAAGCAGGAAACCGTACAGGAATTCGAACGCGAGCTGCAGGAACTGGGTGTTCGCGCCGATCTAGAAGCGGAAGAACGCGCCCGTCTGCGTCGTGATGAGCTGCATGAGCGTCTGCACAGTTCCCGTAACCGTCGCAGCGAGCTGGAAAAAGCCACCACGTCAATGGATATGGAAATGCGCACGCTGGTGAAGCGCCTGCGCAAGGTGGAAAAAGACTATATCGACTTACGCACCCTGGTGGTGAACACCAAAGCGGGCTGGTGTGCCGTGCTGCGTCTGGCACGAGAAAGTGATGTTGAACGTCGTCTGCATCGCCGCGAAATGGCTTACATGACGGCCGACGAACTGCGTTCATTGTCAGATAAAGCCCTGGGCGCACTGCGCCTGGCCGTGGCCGATAATGAAACGCTGCGGGATGCACTGCGTGCTTCTGAAGATGTCTCGCGTCCGGAACGAAAAGTGCTGTTCTACATAGCTGTGTATCAGCATCTGCGTGAGCGGATTCGTCACGATATTATTCGTACCGACGATCCGGTTGAGGCCATCGAAGAGATGGAAGTTGAGCTGGCGCGTCTGACAGAAGAGCTGACAGCACGTGAAAAGCGTCTGGCTATCAGCTCAGACAGTGTGGCGAATATCATCCGCAAGACCATCATGCGCGAGCAAAACCGCATCAAGATGCTGAACCAGGGTCTGCAGAACATCAGCTTTGGTCAGGTGAAAGGGGTGCGCCTGAATGTTAACGTGCGCGAAACCCATGAATCTTTGCTGACGGGTCTTGCCGATCAGCAGGATCAGCATCAGGATTTGTTCGGCAATAATCGTCTGACCTTCTCTGAAGCCATTGCCAAGCTGTTCCAGCGACTGAATCCGCATATTGATATGGGTCAGCGTTCACCGCAAACCCTGGGTGAGGAACTGCTAGACTACCGGAATTATCTGGAACTCAGCATTGAAGTGAACCGTGGCACAGATGGCTGGCTGCAGGCGGAATCGGGCGCATTGTCAACCGGTGAGGCCATTGGTACAGGTCAGGCTATCTTGCTGATGGTTGTGCAGAGCTGGGAAGAAGAAGCCCGCCGTCTGCGCGGTAAAGACATTATTCCATGCCGTCTGCTGTTCCTGGATGAGGCCGCGCGACTGGATGCCAAGTCTATCGCTACCCTGTTCGAGCTGTGTGATCGTCTGGACATGCAGCTGCTGATTGCTGCACCAGAGAACATCAGTCCGGAGAAGGGCACCACCTACAAGCTGGTGCGTAAGATCTTTAAAGATCGGGAACACGTGCATGTGGTGGGTTTGCGTGGTTTTGGCCAGGAACCGAAAGGTGAGCCGGAACCGGGCAGACAACTCGAGTTAGACCCGGCGTAAAATCGGCGAAAACAAAAACCAGCATGGAAACATGCTGGTTTTTTTGTCCTATCTTTATCCTGTTCTCTCCAGCCCTCTGACTTGAGGGCTTTTGTTTCAAGCGTTGTCTGAGCGATCCCTTCGCCTCTTTTTATCCTGCTTTTGCATCATCATGCGGTCAGTTTTGTCTTGTTCCTAAGACCTGTTTCTCAATCGTTAGTGTCACAGTCGATAGCGCTTTGGGGCTCGGTAAAGTGCCTAGAATTTTAGTGTTGGAGTCGGCCATCTGACTAACCACTCAATGCATGTTTCAGGCGTGGCGGCCGGGTTGGGTGAATAGTGAATAACGAATGAATAAGTTTTGTCGTAGGGGTGATGACATGAAAAGTATAATTCTATTAATGCTCGCCATGATGGCAGTGGCGGGTTGTAGTGATTCAGACAGTGCGGATACGGCTGCGAATACACCATTGGATTCAGATGGTCAGCAGGAAGTGCCCGTTACTATTGAAGTCCCTGAAAACCCGGGTACGGACCCTGGTGATCCCGGCGGCCCGGGTAATCCTGGTGACGGTTATGATGGCCCACGCAAAGTGTGTCTGGCCATTACGGGTCTGGAAATTAAAGGCAGTGCCGGCAATATTATTGAATACACCAATGAAGTGATTGAAGAGGCGCTGAAGTCAGATCCTGATTGTGTGCCACCATCAGAAATCATCAGTGATGCGCTGCCAGAAGGCATGGTGCTGATCGACTTACTTAATATGAGTGATGACTTGGCCTATCTGCTGAAAGGTGTGGGCCTGCCTGTAGATGATTATGTCAGTGTGACCCTGAATATTAACGACCAGGGTAGTTACGGTGGCGGTTATGATGTCGATCTTGATGGCGATATCGATATCAGTACCGGTAGCCCTTACTCCTATGTTCAGGAATATGATGGTGACTATAAGAAAGTTGATCTGGGCGGTAAGCTGGAATTTGCCGGCTTTAACCTGAAAGACAAATATGGCTACCCGCAGACCTATTCCATGATGATTGACCCATACAGCGCCTTTGATATGCAAGATAACGGTGCTTACGGGCTTTCTGGCAAAGGGATGTGGCTGGTCAATAAACTGGATGCTATCGATGTCGTGGGTGAGATCCTGGATTCGGCTTGCGTTCAGGACAGCCTGAAACTGATTTATCTGTTTAAATCTGATTCCGATGGTCCAAGCTCAGGTGATCCTGATTACGTGACCACTGCAAGTCAGGATGATAACGGGGGCTATTCTTACGGTATGGCCAGTATTCCGAAAGGATACTATGACTTCGAAATCATGTGCGATGTCGATGACGCTATCCCTGAATTCTCCGGTTACGGCAGCTACGATGTTGAAGTGACAGATAACGCAGACGGTAACTATGATATCTACTGAGTTACCGGGTTGATGTAAACACAACCGGTCGACTTTGTTCGACCGGTTTCTTTTTGTCACAAGCTTGAATTTCTGCTGAACAGCTAGTCGATAATGCTGAAAATGCGGTTTTTTAGCTTTTTACACAAGATCAATATCTCATTTTTACGCAAAAATAATCTTAGTGTGTCCAGAACAACTCTTTGATTCCCGTCCTGTTTATAAATAATGTCGATGTTTTTAGTCGCGATTGCCCAGATAGGTCTGGTTGTTTTTTGACCTGCCATTCTTTAAAGTTCTCTCCATTGCGTGTGCAGGAACCAAAGAGAAACAACTATGACTTTCAGTGGCAAATTGCTTTCACCGGCGTTGAATGGACTCACATTACTAAAACAGATTGCACTCAGTTCAGTGTTTGGTGTCGCTGTGATGGCGTATGGTATACATCCGGTTCAGGCATCTGTGACCACAAAGCCGACCAATCATCTGAAATCGACACTTAAATACGTGGAGCTTGAAGCGGAAGCGGGTGATAAGAATATGCAGCTTTTTCTGGGCCGGGCGTATCTGGAAGGAAATAGCGGTATTGAGGCCGATCCACTGAAAGGGCTTTACTGGCTGGAAAAAGCTGCCGTAGATATGCCCGAAGTGAAAACGATGATCGGCGATCTGTTCAAAAAAGGCCAACTGCTGCCACAGAATAATGAGCTGGCAATCAACTGGTACAGCAAGGCGGCCAACGAGGGTGATATCCCTGCTATGGTCGAGCTGGGCAATTATTATGCTTCCGGCGCTGCAGGCGAGGTGAACTGCGGTAAAGCGATTCACTGGTTTACTCAGGCGTCGAATGGCGGCTCACTGGATTCAAAACGTAATCTGGTCTGGTTATACGCAACCTGCTCAGATGAAGAAGCACGCGACGGTCATTTAGCGCTGAAGCTGGCGAAACAGCTAGTTAAAAAGTCTGAGGCAGATGCGGGTGACTATGACAATCTTGCTGCCGCTTATGCTGCCTGCGGTCAATTTAACCAGGCGGTCAGAGCGCAGGAAATTGCGCTTGAGAAATTAGAGCAGGATGCAGAAGCGCAACGCATTGCGAAGTTTACTCAGCGCTTAAGGCTCTATCAGCAAAACCAGACGATTTACAGCGCTTCGTTGTAATACCCTTTTCGCATAACAACACCTGAACGGTTATTTCTTCTCCTGTTATGCATTACAGCCTTCACCTTGTTGTGAAGGCTTTCTTTTGTCCCATTTCGAATACAGATTTTTACTTCAATTGGCAGTATTTTGCCGATAATTAATACATAGCTGTGTTTTTTGTAATGGGCGATGTTGTGATACCTCCCGAACGTGATATTTCCGATATTGTAAGCGGTGGCACGCTGGATTTCTCATCCGGAAACAACCGGTTGAGTGCCGCAGGTGGTGACGCGGGTATTCGTAAACTGGCCGACGCCTTTTGTCAGTGTATGGATACGCAACCTGAACTGGCGGTAATTCGGGCCAAGTATCCGGATGATCTCACTGATTTTCGTGAAACGCTGACGACTTTCTTGCTGACCTGGATACGGGGTGAAGTACCGCTGTACACTAAATCGAATGGTCGGCGTTACCTGAATACCAACCAGCGGCGGGTGCGCCTGAACAGTGCTGAGAAAGAAGCCTGGCTTCGCTGTATGCAACAGGCACTGGATACTCAGCCCCTGAGTGAAGTGTTTAAGCGGTACGTCATGGTGCAGTTAACCTTATCGGCTGAAATGACGCGAAAGGCCTCCGAATCATAAAGGACTGGCTGTCGATTTCTTTTACATCCTCTCTTTGTTCACCTTATTTTTGTAAATAAAAACAAAGCATTATAAGGTGGCCTGCTGCTTGCATAGCCTTATCACTCATGTTGTAGATTGGGGAGCAAGGCATGAAGTTATTGAATGGGTTAACATTGACAGCATTGTGTTGCTTTGGCGCTTCAGTCAATGCTGTTGAAATCAATTTAGCGGCACCGGGTGTTGATCAGGCGGTACTGACGATGGGCAACCAAGGTGACAGTTATGTGGCTGTTTATCAGCAAACCGGGGCCGGGTCGGGTAATCTGGGATCTTTCCTTCGTGTTCAGGAAGGAGGAAATGGTAACGGGAACGGTAATAGTAATGGGGATGGAAACGGCATACAGGAAGGCTTTAATACCAGTACGACAGATCCTTATATGATGGATCAGCATCCGTCGGGTAATTTTACCCGTGATGTCACCTTCTCTGAATTACAGTCGCTGGATGGCTTCTATGCCTTTATTCTCGATGCTAATGAAACCGGGAATAATAATGAAATTGTACTGACGAACCTGATGCTGTTCTCAACAAGTGTTGCCAGCCAAAATGTGGATGATATTGCGAACTTGCAGAGTAGTACTTTGCTCTGGAGTCTGGACTGGGATGACAATGGGGCTTTTCAGGATAACTCTGTGCGTCTGGATACCAGCAAGGATAACAATGGCCCGGGTAGCGGTGCGACGGATTTAGTGTTCTTAATCAATGAGAATTACTTCGCCAATATTCCCGCCGGTCAGAACAATTTCGTTCTCTACTCCAGCTTCTCTGAGTTTGATTCAGGCTTTGAAGAGTGGGCACATGACCAGGTGGCATTTGATCCGGATGGTGGCGATCCGCCAACGCCGGTTCCTGAACCTGGCAGCTTAGCTTTACTGGGTATCGGCTTACTGGGTTTATTAAGCCGCCAGTCCAGAAGCCGCCATCAGGCATAACCAGTCAATCAACCGTGTCGGAAAGGGAGCCTCTGCTCCCTTTTTTGTGCGTGAAAGCGCTAATCTTGCGGAGACTTCAATAAGTCTTCCAGCGCCTGAATGGCAGCATTGACCCATTCCTGTAAGTCTTCAGCCTGCGATAAAGAGGGAGTGCGCTCAGAGCAAGACATCTTGATAGACATAACCTTTTACCTCCAAGTTAAGTGTAGATCGGTCGGGTCATTTTCTGACAGTCTTAAAAGGACAGACTCGTTAGCCTTACAGGGACAGGCATAAAGAGGCATAAAGGGGGCTTAAGTGCTTATTGATTCCATTGTGGAATGAATTGATATCTTAGCTTTCGCTGTTAACGGATTCTGAGTGATGTTAATTTTTCCGGCCATGGGGACTGCTCCCCATCGTTTTCAGGAAGAAGTATGGACATCTCTTTAGACATTCTCGCGATTTTATTCTTCGTGGCCGGTCTGGCTGCCTTTATTGATGCTATCGCCGGTGGTGGCGGACTGCTGACCGTGCCTGCGTTATTGGCAGCCGGCGTGCCGCCGACACAGGCTCTGGCGACCAATAAACTGCAAAGCTCCTTTGGCAGTTTTTCGGCTACCTATTATTTTGTGCGTAACGGCCTGGTCGATCTCAGGCAAATGGTGCTGGCAATAATCTGTACGTTTGTCGGTTCAGCCGTGGGTGCGGAACTGGTGCAAGTGATTGATGCCGGGCTGTTGACGACTATGATTCCTGCCTTGCTGATTGTCATTTCTCTGTATTTTCTGTTCGCGCCCCAGGCCAGTATTCACGGTGGGAAAGCGAAAATTTCTGACGGACTTTTTGCCTTTACTGTCGGCACCAGCATTGGTTTTTATGATGGTTTCTTCGGGCCCGGAACCGGCTCACTGTTTACCATTTGTTTTGTCACTTTGGCCGGTCTGGGTATCGTGGAAGCGACAGCCCGTACCAAAGTGCTGAACTTCACCTCCAATATTGCCGCGCTGATGTTCTTTATCATGGCAGGTCTGCCGGTATGGGAGATTGGCCTGGTGATGGCGGTCGGAGGATTCATCGGCGCCAGAATCGGCGCTAAAGTGGTGGTCAGTAACGGACGAAAGTTAATCCGCCCTATGGTGGTGATCATGTCGATGCTGATGGCAGGAAAGCTGCTGTGGGAACAAAATCCGCAATGGTTTCAATAAGGTGCTTCACGCGTTCTGAGCGGTAGCTGTGCTGACGGTAGCAGAGGTAAATGGGCCGGACAAAGCCATCCAGAAACGCAAAATGCTGGCAGTGCTGCTCTTTGATTGCCAGTGTTTTCACCACAGAAAGCGGCACCAGTGCAGGGGCTGCGCCGCCCAGTGCCAGTTTGGCGGCTGCGGTGTATGAGTCCATTTCCATCAAAGGGCGGATCCCCGCCTGCTGCAATAATCCCGCCTGATAAGCATTGGCCGGATTGCTGAGATCATTGGTCAGCAGGCACTCTGGTGCCTCCGCCAGTGGCTGATTGAAGACCAGAGTAAAAGGCTCATCAAATAAATGCCTTGCCTGAAGCCCGTGATGGGCGGGCAGATGACCGGCACAAAACCCGACGGTTGCATCACCGGCCTGTACTCGCTCAACAATGACAGGGGTGTGGTGGGTATTGAGCACGATATGAGGATCGTCTTTCAGAAAGCGCCCCATCAAGGCGGCCAGATAACCAGCCACCAGGGTTTCTGAACAGGCCAGAATAATCGGACTATGATCCCGGATAGCCTGTTGATCGAAGATCTGGCCTTTTAATTCATTGAAACCGGGGCCGACCTGCGCCACGAGTGCCTGCGCATCCGGGGTTAATTTGATATTCCGGCCATCAGGTACAATCAGCTTTTTGCCTAACCGTTGTTCCAGCCTGGCGATACGTTTACTGACAGCACTCTGGCTGATGTATAAACGGCTGCCGGCACGGCTCATGGTGCCTTCTTTTGCTAGTACCAGTAATGTTTCCACACCTTCAAGCAGCACAAATAGCCCCCTGGCGCATGATTGATGAATAGTTGGAATGGATGATAACAAAGCCAGCAAGGGGAGGCGATGGGCGAGCGGGGGAAATAACAGATAAACCGCCAGTAAAACTGCCCGGCGGCTTATCAGAAAGAAAGCTTAGTGATGACCTGAGGTGTCGTCGGGATGCGTCTGCGTGATACTGCCTACTTCCAGCATAGGCGCCACATCCAGGTGTTCGGCATTCATCATGGAAGAAATGCGTTGTACCGACGACAGCAGCAGCGACTGTTCCCATTCGTCTAACTGCTGAAAACGGGAGACAAAACTTTCCTGCAAAGGCAGAGGGGCTTTATCCAGATTCGCCAAGCCTTCAGCGGTGAGATGCGCGTGCACTTTTCGTTTATCCAGCTTGCTTCTTTCCCTGACGACAAGGCCACGTTTTTCCAATCGGTCAAGAATGGTGGTTGCTGTTGCCTGACTCATATTGGTGTTGCTGGAAAGCTGGCGAATAGTCACTTCACCTGAATCGCGTATGGCTTTCATCAGTACCAATTGCGGTCCGGTCAGGCCGGTTGATTTGTTCAGTTGTCTTGAATGCAGGTCGATCGCTCGGATTATTTGTCGCAGGGCGATGAGGACTTCTTCATGTTTGTCCATGTTGCTCTCCCACCTTGTTGCCGCACGGAACATCAGGTGATGGATTGTTGCGTGATAGAAACGGCAAAAGCACTTATTGATTCAGGTTGTCTGAGTAGTCAGCTGACGTGATGGCTTGTCTTTTTCAGTCAGACCTTCAGTAAAGCCAAAATTCTAGCACGCCAGTTAATAAGCCAGCTATCAAAAATGCTGTAAAAACCATGATTTGCTCGATTTATCGGCTTCTGACATCAGGAAGCAGCGACGAACAACTCAGGTACTTCCTGATAAACAGACTAGCTGTCGATTCCTGCTGATCATTTCTATTGTAGATTAGTGGAATAGTTATCGGCCCCACACTGAAATACCGATAAGGAGCGGTGGGCTATCCTGAGGCACGCTAATGAAAGTGATTAAACCTTGACCACAAAATATCGCATTTTTTTGTTTGTACGGATTTTGGTCACTGTTTTTCAAATTGTTTCTGTTTGTTACTTGTTATTGTATTTGTCGTGAATAATAATAATTCTCAATATAAGCCTCATTGTTTTTAATTTCACCAAGGACGATACGCCCAAGATGAAGAAGACTTTTACCCTTTCTCTGCTGGCCACTGCTGTTGTGGCCTCCGCTTCAGCGCATGCTGCTGTGTCTAAGCAAGATGTGGTCAGCCATTACGCGGATATTGCTTTTAATGTTTTCAGTGATGCCCGGACAACGGCACACAATCTGGACAAAGCCATTGATGCTTTGATTGCTGCTCCTTCTGAAAAGACGCTGGCTGAGGCCAAAGAGGCCTGGAAGTTGGCTCGTATCCCTTATCAGCAATCGGAAGTGTTTCGTTTTGGTAACCCGGTTGTAGACGACTGGGAAGGCCAGCTGAATGCCTGGCCTTTGGATGAAGGTCTGATCGATTATGTTGCCCAGAGTTATCACCATGAGCTGGGTAATGACGGTGCCACGGCTAATATCATCGCAAATGAAACAATTCAGGTGGGTAACGCAACGATCAGTGCGGTGCAAATTACGCCTGAGTTACTGGCGGATATGAATGAAGTCGGTGGTTCAGAAGCAAACGTCGCCACCGGTTATCACGCCATTGAGTTTCTGCTGTGGGGCCAGGATTTGAACGGTACCTCTGCTGGCGCCGGTGAGCGTGCCTATACCGATTTTGCCAATGGTGAAGCTTGTACTAACGGTCATTGTGATCGTCGCCGGGCTTACCTGAAAGCAGCATCTGAGCTGCTGCTGACAGATCTGGACTGGATGGCCAAGCAGTGGTCTGCAACCGAGAAAAGCAATTACCGCAGCGAGTTGCTGGCGGATTCAGCGGATAACGGCTTGCGTAAAATGCTGTTCGGCATGGGATCACTGTCACTGGGCGAACTGGCGGGTGAGCGTATGAAAGTGGCGCTGGAAGCCAACTCGACTGAAGATGAGCATGACTGTTTCTCAGACAACACCCATAACTCACATTTCTACAATGAGCAGGGCATTTATAACGTTTACACCGGTACTTATAAGCGTGTCGATGGCAGCACAGTGGCTGGGCCGAGTATCCACGATCTGGTGGCGGAGAAAGATCAGCAAGCAGCCAAAGCCATTCACACTGAATTCGACAACGCCCGCTCGCAGGTTTATACCCTGGTTGAGTCGGCAGAAAAGAATAATCAGCATTTTGATCAGCTGATTGCGGCCGGTAACAAAGCCGGTAACAAGCTGGTCAATGACGCCATTATGGCGCTGGTGAAACAAACGGCGGAAATCGAGCGCGCTGCCAGTATTCTGGGTGTCACAAACCTGAATCCGGATACCGCTGATCATCAGTTTTAAACTGTGATGGTATGAACCAATAAAAACAAAAATAAGGGCTCAGATGAGCCCTTTTGCCGTCATAACGGTTTATTTGAAGCCTTTAGAATGTGAGCGTGTACAAACATGAAGTTGAAGCTTTTTGCAGCCAGGATAGCTGCGTGTTTTCTGCCGTTAGCGATCGCTTTTCCTGCCGCGGCCCAGCAAAGCAGTGAAACGGCGGCTACGGCTGATCTTTCTTTACTGAAATCCGGTGGGGCGACCAGTGTCACTAAAACCGGTGCCAATGCCTTCTCCATGCCAGCGGCGAATCTGCCTTTGGTTCACCGTCTGGATTTTAGTGTCGGCAACAGTTTTTTCCGTAATCCTTGGGTGCAGGCCCCCGCGACCACAGATGCCCGTGACGGGCTGGGCCCCTTGTTTAACACCAACGGCTGCCAGAATTGCCACATCAAAGATGGCCGGGGGCATCCACCGGAAGAAGGCGATACCAACGCCGTGTCTATGCTGGTGCGGTTAAGCATTCCGGCCCTGACACCGGAACAGAAAAAAGCCCTGATCACAGATGGCGTGATCCCAGATCCTGTCTATGGTGGTCAGCTGCAGGATTTTGCTCTGCCTGATGCCAAGCCCGAAGGCCAGATCACAGTGACATACACGGATGTACCGGTCACTTTTGCGGATGGCGAGATCGTCACACTGCGCAAACCGACGCTGGCGATCACGCAACTGAATTATGGCGACCTGCACCCGGACATTATGATGTCGGCGCGTATTGCCCCGCCCATGATAGGCCTGGGATTGCTGGAGCAGATCCCCGAGCAGACCCTGGAATCACTGGCGGCAGCCCAGCAGGAAGAAGGCAAAGGGATTTCCGGCCGGCTGAACCGGGTATGGGATGTTGAAAAACAGCAAACCGTAGCCGGACGCTTCGGCTGGAAAGCGGGCCAGCCGACACTGAAGCAGCAAAACGCCGGTGCGTTTAACGGCGATCTGGGCCTGACGAGCCGTTTGTTTCCGGTTGAAAATTGCACCAGCGGTCAGGACGTATGTCAGACACTGCCCAATGGCGGCTCCCCCGAAGTCAGCGATAAGATCATGAATTTTGTTGAATTCTATTCCCGTCATCTGGCTGTACCTGTGCGCCGCAATCTGGATGATCCGCAAGTAAAACGCGGTGAGCGATTATTTGCTGAGGCAGGGTGCGGATCTTGCCACCAGAGCAAGCTACAGACAGCCAAAGTCGACAGTTTACCGGCTTTGTCGGAGCAGACCATTCACCCTTATACCGATTTGCTGCTGCATGACATGGGAGAAGACCTGGCGGATGGCCGTGGCGAGTTTCAGGCCAACGGCCGGGAATGGCGAACCGCACCGCTGTGGGGGATTGGTTATACCGAAGAAGTGAATGGCCATACGTATTTCCTGCATGACGGCCGGGCCCGCAATCTGATGGAAGCTGTGCTCTGGCATGGCGGTGAAGCGCAGGCCAGCCGCGATCAGGTGCTCCAGCTGGGTAAACAGGACCGGGAAGCGTTAATCGCTTTCCTGCAATCACTGTAAGGACATGAAAATGAAAAAAACGATGATTGCACTGAGTTTGATGTCACTGATGACAGGGCTGACTGGGTGCAATGAAAATCAAGAGGCAGTCAGCGCCACGATTCACCAGCAGCATGTTAAAGCTGTCGGCGCATTTACAGAAGCCGCCCGGGAGCTGGAGAGTACCGTCGAGACGCTTTGTCAGGCAAACACGGATGATAATCTGGCCGCAAGCCGCTCAGCATGGCAAGTGCTGATGCAGGACTGGATGGTATTTCAAGGCCGGGAGAAAGGCAGCGAACAAGCACTGGCTCTGGCCTGGCAGATCCAGTTCTGGCCGGACAAGAAAGACATTACGGGTCGAAAAATGGAGCAGCTGTTGGCGCAGGACGCGAAATGGACTGCCGAGTCGCTGGCTGAACAAAGTGTGGCCGTACAGGGGCTGGGAGCGATGGAGTGGTTGCTGTATGCCAACCCTGACAAGTTAAGCCAGTCCAAAGGCTGTGCACTGGCGCAGGCAGTCAGCCAGCGCCTGATACACAGCGGGGAAGCACTGGCTGAGGCCTGGAAAGCCAATCCCTGGCAGGCAATGACACCGCAACTGGCACTGGGCGAATACCTTGGCGCCCTGACCAATCAGCTGGACTTTGCCATGAAGAAGCTGACATTGCCGATGGGTAAGCCGGGTCATCCGCGTCCTTATCAGGCGGAGTCCTGGCGCTCTCAAACATCAATGAGCAATCTGAAAGCCAATGTACAGGCCATGCAGTCGTTGTATCTGGCAGAAGGGAAAGGGTTGGATGCGTTATTGCGGGCGCAGGGGGAAACTGCACTGGCTGATCGTATTGCCGGGCAGTTCGACAGTCTGCTTGCCGGCTGGCCGCAAAGTGCCAGCATGGGCGCGTTACTGAAAACACGCGATGGCTATCGCGCACTCATCAGTATTTTTAATGGCATGGAGTACATTCGTTTCGCACTCCATGATGAGGTCTCGCCCGCTTTGGGTATTGTCGTAGGGTTTAATGCAACCGATGGTGACTGATTTAACAAGGCGTGCACTGCTGAAGCAGGCGCTGGGCACCGCTATTTTGCTTCCCGCTGCCGGGATACTGTCTGCCTGTGCGTCAGCAGAGCTCACCAAGGGGCACCTTACCAGGGGGCAGTCAACCGGCACAGAAACCGGGAATCGTATCATCGGCTGCAGCAGAACCGCTGACGGCCGTTATGCCGTTGTTGTGGCAGACTCGCGCGGCCTGCCCATACACCAGATAGCCCTGCCTGAACGCGGGCACGGTGTGGCGATTCAGCCAGACGGAGCACTGGCGGTGGCGTTTGCTCGTCGTCCGGGGGCTTATATGCAGGCTTTTTACCCGGCAACGGGAGAGGCGCTGCCGCTTCGCCGTGCTGATCAGAACCGCCATTATTACGGTCATGGCGCATTTTCCGCTGACGGCCGTTACCTGTTCGCCACCGAAGGGGTGAGCACAACCAGTGAAGGCGTGATTGGCGTTTATGATACGACAGCCGGTTTGCAAAAAGTGGCTGAGTACACAGGGTTTGGTATTGGGCCTCATGAAGTGGTACTGGCCGATCCGGAAACCTTGGCGATTGGTGTCGGGGGTGTACATACCTTGGGTCGCGAACCGTTAAATCTGGATACCATGCAGCCTGCTTTAGTGTATCTCGATATTCAGAGCGGGAAAGTTGTCGAGCAAGCTGTGCTGTCAGATAAACGGCTGAGTATCCGGCACCTTGCCGTGACAGATACCGGTGACATCGCCTGCGGTCAGCAATATCGTGGACTGCCAGAGCAGGCCGCGCCGCTTGTTCATTTGCATACACGTGGCGGCGCGCTTCGCCCGCTGCTGGCGGATGAAGAGGACTGGATGCGGTTTAATCATTATATTGCCAGTATTGCCAGCCTGGACGGTTATCTGCTGGCGACCTCGCCACGAGGCAACTGCTATGGCATCTGGCGTGAAGAGACTGGCGAGCTGGTGGATCTGCAGCCATTGTCGGATGCGTCAGGAGTGGCAGTCAGCCAGGGGCAGTGGCTGGTGGGTTCAGGGGCGGGAAAAGTGCTGACCCGCACGCCGCTCCGTCCGGGCCGGATCGAACAATCCGCAGTGATGTGGGACAACCACTGGAAATTGCTGTTCAGTTGAAACTTTGAAACAACGGCCTTTCGAATATCTCACTATCTTTATAACTATAAACAGGGAAAGCATCGAGTTATCGTTTGATTTCAAGCGATAATCGCTTTGCTTTGCCATAATGATAGTGATGGTAGCGGAGAGCGCACATGACGAGGCTAGGTCGTATCGGGCTTCTTCTGGTAGTCAGCAGTGTTTCATATACTCTGCATGCACAGGATGCGTCAAACACAGGTCCTGAGTCAGAGATCAGTGTAGACATCGAAGCGCCTGTTGCACCAGAAGCTGAAACAAGTGCCGTCGCTGAACCGGCTCCTGTTGCCGAGGCGGCAGTCGTAGCGCCAACCCCGGAGCAGATTCAGGCTCAGAAACAAGCGGAAGAATTAGCGCTTATCCGGCAAAAGTCACTGGCCTGGGTCGATGAGGTGTCCGCTCAGTTACCGGGATTGCGATATAAACAGCAACTTGCTCAGTTGTATCACGGGTTAGGCTATGTGCCTCTCTGGCAAGACAGCTTCACTGTGACTGATTTTGAGCAGCAGTTATGGGTGCTGACACTCGCGCAAACCAGCCCGGATTTTAATCATCGCCTGAAACAGCTCAAACAGCTGAAGCAAAGCCAGGATTGGCGCCAGTATGATCTGCTTGCAACTGACACCTTACTGGCATACCTCAGTTTCATTGAAAATGTCATTGATAACCGCACGCAGTGGCTGTTTAGCGAGGAAGTGCCAACACGCATGCCTGCGCCTTCGGATGAGAGTCTCTCCGAGCTGATGGCAGTGCTGGAACGAGATCAGCTCAATGCTTTCGTGGCGTCGCTCAAGCCTACCGGACGTCACTATAACCAGTTTCTGCAAGCCATCAACCGCATGGAAGACATTGCAGAGAAGCCCTGGCCAGTGTTCAGTCAGCCCGGCATTATCCGCCTGGGCGCCTGGCTGAGAGATCCCGATGTCTTAATCACCGTACTGGAACGTTTGGGGGATTTAACTGACTACCAGGCAGAGCAGCTCAGAGCCGCGGGCAAGAAACACTACAATATCGATCTGGCAGAAGCGGTGAAGCACTTCCAGCAACGGCATGGGTTGAAAGTGGACGGTGCAATTGGCCCGCAAACCCGTGCCTGGCTCGCAGTGACGCCTCAGGAACGTATTCGCCTGCTGGCACTCAATGCCCAGCGCAGCCGGGTGTGGACGTCAGATTTTCCGTCCCGGCTGGTTGTGAATATTCCCGATTTTGCGCTGAATCTGTGGCTGGATAATCGTATGGTTTTTGATGCCAGAGTCATTGTCGGGCAGCCTAAACGGCCAACGCCTGTCATGAGCTCGAATCTGTCTGCCGTGGTGTTTAATCCGTACTGGAATGTCCCTAACTCTATCATGAGAAAAGACATTCTGCCTAAAGCCCGGTACGACAGCGGTTACCTGTACCGCCATCACTACGACGTACTTCGCGGTTGGAACAGTAATGAAAAAATTCCCATCAGCTCTATCAACTGGCGCTATGTGACGGCGAAGAACTTCCCGTACCGGTTACGGCAAAAACCAGGGGCGCATAATGCACTGGGGCGTTTTAAATTCACCATCCCCAATAATCAGGCTATCTATCTTCACGATACGCCGTCAAAAAGCCTGTTCAATAAAGATTTCAGAGCGTTCAGCTCTGGCTGTATCCGCGTTCAGGGCGCGGATGAAATGGCGAAAGTCTTGTTAAGCTATGCCGGCGTATCAGAGCAGCGCTTTGATCAGCTGGCCGGGCGAAGCTCGACCAGAACCGTCGGCGTGAAACAGAAAATTCAGGTGTTCCTGATTTATCAGACTGCGTGGATTGACGAACAGGGATTGGTGAACTATCGCAACGATGTGTACCAATACGATGAGCAGGATAAAAATTCACCAGACTCTGAAAAATTTGCATCAATTTACAAAAATTAAATTCCTTATGCGTCAATAACTAGTCAATTTACTGGCTTTTTTGATGTCTGTTTTTTGACTTTTGTGCGTTGACTCATCGAAAACACACGGCTATCGTGCAGTCGTTTACAGGCTTTTGCGCTTGTTTTTTGTGTTTTACAGTTGAGTTTTTCAGGATGTCAGAAGTAGATAATAAGCGTCGTCAGCTCCTGATCGCGAGCGGGCTGACATTAGGCGCCTTTATGTTGCCAAAAATGGCGATTGCGAGCCCATATACCGCGAAAAGTGCCCGAGAGCTGTACCTATGTAACATTCATACCAAAGAAGAATTGGAAACACGTTACTTTGACGGGAAGTTCTATCTGGACAAAGAGCTAAAGCGCATGAACCATATTTGCCGCGACTTTCGTCAGAATGAAGTGGCGCCAATGGACCGACGCCTGTTCGATGCGATTTCCCAGATCCGTGAAGAATTGAGCCATAACGGTCAGGTTCGCATCATATCTGGCTACCGTTCGCCCAAAACCAATCAAATGCTGCGCGGCTCCACCAAAGGCGTGGCAAAGAAAAGCTACCATATGACAGGTCAAGCCATTGATTTTAATCTGGAAGGTATTTCTTTGTCTCGTGTCCGCAGTGCAGCACTGGACCTGAAGTTGGGTGGCGTGGGCTATTATCCCCGCAGCGGGTTTGTGCACATTGACACAGGTCCTGTGCGTCGCTGGTAAGCGCAGTACGCAGAACAACTGGGGTGTGGTATGCTGGCGCGGTTTTGCAACAGTTAGGACAAGTGTATGAGTCTGCAGTTTGAAATCGTGCCAGTGACCCCGTTTCAGCAGAATTGCTCAATTCTGTGGTGTGATAAAACGCTGGAAGGTGTGGTTGTCGATCCCGGTGGGGATATTGAACGTATCACGGCCCGTATTACGTTATTAGGCATCAGGGTGGTGAAAATCGTTTTGACGCATGGTCATCTGGATCATGTCGGCGGCACGGCACCGTTATCGTCCCAGCTTGAGGTGCCTGTGTGGGGACCACACAAAGACGATGCGTTCTGGCTGGAGTCGCTGCAGCAGCAGTGCCAGATGTTTGGCTTTCCACCCGTGACTTCGTTTCAGCCTGACCGCTGGCTCGATGAGGGAGACTGTATCCGCTTTGGTGAGCAGAGTCTGGCTGTGTATCATACACCGGGCCATACGCCGGGGCATGTTGTTCTGCACAGTGAAGAAGCCGGACTGGCGGCTGTGGGTGATGTGCTGTTTAACGGCAGTATCGGCAGAACCGATTTCCCGCGTGGTGACCATGGCACATTGATTACGTCGATCAAAACCAAGTTATGGCCACTGGGCAACGACACGCGCTTTATACCCGGCCACGGTCCAATGTCGACTTTTGGTGAAGAGCGAGCCAGTAACCCGCACGTTGCTGATGCGATGGCGCTCTGGTAATCCGCTTATCTGGCCTGCGCCAGAAAACGACGAGCCAGACCGATAAAGTCATCGGCTGGCCTGTCGAGCAGATCTTCTGAAATAAAAAAATCATACCCCATCAGCTCTCTGTTGTAGCGCATGCGGTTCGCCAGCATAGCCAGCAACCCCTTATTGATTTTCCCGTTGTCCCCCACATAATGTTTGTCATCAAATAACATATCTTCTATTTCATGAGGCGGATTGTCTGCGCGCTTGTACGCCATGATCATCAAACCGCGCTGTTCCATTAAGATCTGGCTGGCAATACGGGGGCAGATGCTGTCCAGGAACTCATCGTAATGTTTGAGCCTGATGCCAATCCAGGGCAGGGGTTTGTGCCAGCCCTGAGTGCTGACCGACGCGCGTCCTATATCCGCGATATTCTGCCATCGGGTCAGCCAGCCGCCGTGCGGACTGTGGTATTGCAGGTGCATGAAAGTGAGGGTGAACGTAATCGGTGACTGCCGGTTGAGTTTCACCCCGATGAGTAACAAGGTCGTCATGGCGAGCAGCAACAGCGCGACGGCCACGCCGTTAATGTCGGGAAAGGTAAAGACTGTCAGCCCCAGCGCGAATATCGCCAGCAGGCTCAGCCAGATCAGATAAGCGCCGGGTTTGGGATGCGGCGACTGGATATATACGCTATTCAAAATAACTCCAGAGAGAGCATGAAGAGAACATCTTTATCAAGTATGGCAAATTGTCCGGAGATGTTACTCACAGGTTGCGGTGACCGATATGGGTGTCAAATCATTGGCGACTGTTTATGCAAAGCGTAAGGCTCAGTTTGCATGAAAATCAGTATTTATTCTATTAAGTGCATGAACTTGTAAAAGATAAAAATGAGATCTTGTCGCTTAAAATACGCAAAATATGGCTTTTATTGTGCTTAAAATAGCCGTTTGCTGGCATTCCTCTGACATCCTTGATATAACTCGCGCTACTTTTTTCCCCGCTGGGCATCCAAACTGGCGACTGAAAGTAGTACAACGGAGTAGGAAGTTAATGAGAATCTCTCACAAACGTAAAGTACAGCTTAAACTGCAAAAACGCATCAAAGCGGCCACGGCAGTGACTCAAAAACCTGTCACCAAAGCAGCGGTGAAGCAGGCAGCCCCGGTAGCGGCAGCAAAGCCTCAGGTTGATGTGAAAAAAACAGAAGCACCAGCGGGTAAAGTCGCGGTTACTGTATCGCTGACACCCAAGCAGCAGCAGGTGCTGAGCATAGTGGCAAACAATGCAGAAGGCATTAACCCGAAAAGCATCGGTCTTGAAGCCGGCCAGGAAGACAGCAAAGCCGCTTCCTGGGCAACGGGTGCGCTGAAAAAACTGGTTGAAGAAGGTCTTGTTGAGCGAATTCAGCTTGCTGGCAATAAAGTCGTATATAAAACGCTATAATTGTCCTTCCCCGTTCCTGAATGATCAGGAGCGGGTTACCTTTCTTGCCTTTTTCAATCATTTATCTCTTCTTTATCCCCGCTATCATCATTTCTCACAGTTGACCATTCATGGCTGATTTTATTGCGTAATTTCGTTTCGGTCTGACGAACTAGTCTTATTCTGCTATACCTATTTAAGAGGATCGGATTATTCACGGATGTAGGCACTCACAGACGAGGTAATATGACAATGATCAGTGCTCGAGAGTTTTCCGAATGGTTACGTAACCGTTTTGCTGAGGACGAACAGGGTGTGTGTTTAACCCGGGAGGACATTAATCAGCTGACTGGCCGGCAAAGTTTCTCGCTGGGATTTGTGCATGATATTCATTACGAGTTAATGCAGTTTGATATGGCATTCGTAACAGATACATCCCGGGAAAACTTTTATCTGGTCCATCTTTCCAAGAAGTCATGGCGAGACCAGTTGGAACGACAATATGAGCGTGAGCTGTTTTGTAATGTGTTACCGCTGGATAAATCCGGTTGATTTGAAGAACAAATACAGCAAGGTGCAATAGCGCAATAAAGCATCAAACAGAAAGTCAACAGACAGCCAAAAGACAGTCAAAAGAAAGGGGCGCCCTGTGAGCGCCCCTTTCTGTGCAGGGTTACTGAGCCCGAAGGTTACAGGACAGCGGCAATGCCATTACACAGAGGCTGCATGTTATCTTTGGTCATACCCGCCACGCTGATACGGCCAGAGCCGACGATATAAATAGCAAATTCTTCTTTCAGGCGTGTCACCTGATCTTTATTCAAGCCAGAGAATGAGAACATGCCATTCTGGCGCTCAATAAAGCTGAAGTCGGCGTCAACACCCAAATCTTTCAGGGTCTGAACAAACAGGGTACGCATTTCCTGAATGCGGTCACGCATGTCTGCCACTTCCTGCTCCCACTCTGCACGCAGTTCGGCATTGTTCAGGATTTCAGTCACAATCGCTGCGCCGTGAGCGGGTGGGTTAGAGTAGATCACACGGGCAATGCTCTTAACCTGGCTGAATGACGTGCTGGCCACTTCAGCGGTTTTCGCCACCAGAGTGAAGGCGCCCACACGCTCGTTGTACAGGCCAAAGTTCTTGGAGAAAGAGCTGGCGATCAGCAGTTCACTGTTGTGTTCAGTAAAAATACGCAGACCGGTGGCATCTTCTTCAACGCCTTTGGCAAAGCCCTGATAAGCAAAATCGAACATTGGCAGCAGGTTTTTCTCTGCACAGAAATTTGCTAATGCCAGCCATTGATCGGCATCCGGGTCGATACCGGTAGGGTTATGGCAGCAACCGTGCAGCAATACCACATCACCTGCTTTAGCATTAGCCAGAGAACTCAGCAAAGCATCGAAATCCATGCTCTTGGTTTCGGCATTGTAGTAAGCGTATTGTTCTGTCTGCAGGCCCGCAGCGCCAAAGACACCAAAGTGGTTTGCCCAGGTTGGGTTGCTGATCCACACGGTCACATCGCCCAACTGGCGTTTGATGAATTCAGCCGCTACGCGCAGTGCACCTGTACCACCCGGCGCTTGAGCCGTTTGAGCACGTTTGTCAGTAATAATGGCGGCATCTTTGCCGAACAGCAGTTCCTGAACAGCCAGACCGTATTCTGCTGTTCCGGGAATACTCAGATAAGATTTGGTGGTTTCTTTTTCCAGCAGGATAGCTTCAGCTTTTTTCACTGTCGCCAGAACCGGGGTATTGCCCGATTCATCTTTGTAGATGCCAACGCCCAGATTGATTTTCTCAGCGCGAGTGTCATTTTTGAATTCTTCAGTCAGTCCCAGGATAGGGTCAGCTGGTGCGGCAACGATTTTTTCAAACATTCGTGAATCATCCATGCTAGTCAGTGATACGGTCGACGTGCCTGGAAAGACCATAATTTTTCAATGGCCATGTGACTCTGATCGAAATTCTGCAGTCCTTCAAGGATCTGGCAGACAGAAATCCGGTCTGGCTTTTGACATTCCGGTGCGATCAGGCTCCCAAGCAAACATCCATTGTAAAAGAAAATGAAACACAAACATCATCTATTGGAAATTTTCACGTGAGCTGGATCACATTGCGAATTTGCAACTTTTCATTACCCCATCCTGAAATGCCGGATCACGCTGAATGCCATCGGCGATGGCGTTGATGCTCTTTGATAAATTCCATGAATGCCCGATCAGCCATCGATAAGTAACCATTTTTTCGCCAGGCGATAGCCAGGCTGAGCTGTACCGGTTGCTCGAAAGGCACGGCTGCTAAACCGGGTTCGTGGCGGGTGACCATTTCCAGTAAGGCTGATATGGCAAATTCCTGCCTGATAATACTCAGGATCATGGGCAACAGGTTTGTTTCAAATGCGATGTGCTGTTTGAGCTGATGTGCCTGACAGACATGGTCGATATAGTCGCGATGAAAGTAGCCTTGTTTGAACATCACCAACTCCTGGCTGAAAAACTGTTCGAACGACACCGAGGGCTGCCGGGCAAATTCGTGGTTCGGGCTGACGACAGCCACCATTTCGGATGTGAGTAACGGCTCGGCTTCAAGGCTGTCGGGGAGATCGGCACTTCGGATCACGCCTAAATCCAGCTCTCCGTTAAGCAGCATCAAACGGATCGATTGGGTACCGGCTTCGACCAGCGTCAGTTTGAGATTGGGGTAGCGGGATTTAAACCCCATCAGGATCTCGGGGAAAAAATACGACCCCAGCATACTGGGCACCCCCAGCCGGACTTCGCCTTTTTGTAACCCCTTTAATTCCGCCATGGCGATCTTGGCATCATCCACTTGCTGCAAAATCAAGCGGGCATGCTGAATCAGTACCTCACCTTCGTGAGTCAGCACTATCTGGCGATCGCTGCGGTGAAACAAGGGCATCTCTAACTGTTGTTCGAATTTCTTTATCGCAATGCTTAAAGCTGGCTGGGCTATGTGCAGCTTTGCCGCGGCTTTAGTGAAACTGCCGGCCTCTGCAATGGCAATGAAATACGTGAGCTGGCGAATGTCCATTGGTTACTCTGGTTATTAATAAAAGATATGGAGTCGATATTTTTAATATATTTTCACTATCAAAGGGAAATTGCTACTGTTTCAGCAACTCTTCATCATCCGGTGCCTGTCTGTGATAGAAATCCATAGTTCTGCCTATCGTCGGGCCAGTTTTGCTCTGGCTCTTGGCTCATTTCTGGTGTTTTGTAATTTGTATCTCTTCCAGCCACTGTTGCCTGTGATGACGGAGGCTTTTTCCGTGAGTGCCACCAAAGTTAACTGGTTGCTGGCAGCAGGTACACTGGCCCTGGCACTGACTCTGGTGCCGTGGGCGGTCAGCTCTGAAATGATTGGCCGACGCAAGGTGATGCTGCTGAGTCTGTTTTTATTGCCTGTGGTGGGCATACTGATGCTATTGGCTGAGAGCTTGCTGATGCTGAGCCTTGCCCGGGCGCTGATGGGCGCCTCGCTGGCAGGGTTTGCCGCGGTTGCTGTGGCCTATATGGCTGAGGAGTTTTCACCTAAAGCCCTGTCGCTGGCGGTAGGCGGATATATCAGCGCCAACTCACTGGGTGGTATTGCCGGGCGGTTGTTCGGCGGTTTTGCGTCTGACGCCTGGGGTTGGCAGGGAGCTGTGCTGGGTATGGCCCTTTTTAGTTTGTTTGGCGCTTTGGTGGTCGCCAGATTATTGCCGCAGCAGCAACATTTCACCCCTCAGCGCGGCCAGCTCAGGCATCACACTAAACATGTGATCAGGCATTTACAGCAACCGGTATTGTGGATCCCTATGCTGATTGGCGGTATCAATTTTGCCTTGTTTGTGAACCTGTATTCCGTGATGGGTTTCAGGCTGGTCTCACCGCCTTATTCCTTGCCGGTTAGCTGGGCGTCTTTGATATTCCTGTGTTATCTGAGCGGGACGCTGACCGCAAAACTCAGTGGCAGCTGGAGCATCAGGTATAAGCCGGTGAGTGGCATGATACTGGGTACGACAATCAGTGTGCTGGGGATGTGGGTCGCCGCGCTGGACTCTGTGTCGGCTATGCTGAGCGGTTTGCTGTTAATCAGCTCCGGAGCGTTTTTTACCCATTCTCTGGCATACGCCTGGGTGAGCCAGAAAGCGAAGACAGGAAAAGCCACGGCCACCGCCCTTTATCTGGTGCACTATTATGTCGGCGGCAGCCTGGGCGGGTTTTACCTGATCACCTGCTGGCAGCACTGGGACTGGTACGGCGTGCTGGTGGGCGGCAGTGTGCTGTATTGTGCTCTGTATGCCTTGTGCTGGCGTCTGGGAAGAAAGCAGGCCACCGAGCCTGCGGCATCGGTGGCTATTTAGTATCTATCCGGATCTGATTGGGTTAAACCTCGCTGGTTTCACTGACCAGGGGTTCTAACGGCTTGCGCCTGTCGCGGTACTGATAGCCATAGGGGTGAAACCGGTAGCAGTCGCGACCGGCATCTTTGCACTCGTACAATGCGCGGTCGGCCCTGTCTATCATGGTCATCAGGCTGTCGCCTGTGGTAAATGTCGCAATGCCGATGCAGGCTGTGATCGACACATGTGTTTCTTCTATATCAGTTGGCAGTTGCAGTGAGCGGATATCGGCTAACATCCGGTCTGCAATTTTTTGCGCTGTTAAGGTATCGCAGCAGGGCAGGCAGAGAATAAATTCTTCGCCGCCATAGCGTCCGAACAGATCGGTTTTCCGCGAGGCCAGTTGCAGATGATCGGCAAAACCGCGCAGTACTTTGTCGCCAACGCCATGGCCCCAGGTATCATTGATGCGTTTGAAACGATCGATATCAAACAGCAGCAGAGAAAAAGGCTGGTGCTTGGCCTGACAGTTTTCCATCGCTTTCTGGGCTTGCTGCAGTAACATTCTGCGATTGTAAATACCGGTTAACGGATCCAGGGTGGCCTGGCGGTACAAACGCATCAACATGTAAAGTTTAGATAACTGTGACCAGATGACGACGATAGCCAGCACGTTCTGCAGCCAGTAATTGGCCAGTGTTTCCGGCATCAGAACAGTGCCTGTCTGTAAATCGACTGTGATTTCTGTAACAGCGGTGAATGCCAGCAGGCACAGGCTTTCCTTCAGGGTAATCGGCAGGATAGTTAAAATGGCGACATGCAAAATAGGCAGCAGCGTATAGCCGTATTCAAAACCGCTGTACACTTTTGGAAAACCCAATACCCAGATGCAATAGGTGTAGAAGAGATTCAGTCCTAAAACCATGAGTGTCATGCACCATTGCGACTGACGCAAGGTGGTGTGAGTCTCGTTGACTTTGGCAATACCCAGTAAAAATAACGCCAGAAGTAAACGGGCACTGGCAATTCGGGTATCTTCTCCTGTTTTCAGGTAAAAAAAGTCAAAAGGTATCCATGCTATGATCAGTACTGCCCATACAATGCAGAGCAGAGCAATTCGGCTGCGCAGGTATCCGCTTCGCGTATTCTGGAAGCTCTGGGTGTGCGCTTTAGCACTCCATAGATCCGGAATATAGAGCTTGAGCGCATGGCACAGCAGCCTATGGTAGTGGTTATAAGTCGATATCATCTTTGCTTCCAGCTCATCTGACATCTGTTTTGTGAGAAAAAACAGACGGTAAACGCCCTTTATTTTTATAATCGAACAATTATTCTACAAGACGAGCCTCAAAACCGTGATCTTGGTTCATATAATGCATGTGAAACCAGGTTAATTGTCGGAAATTTTGAGCAATGGATGTTTTTAGTACTGTTCTGATATAATTTCGGGTGTTTTTCTCTTTCTTCTGTAGCCTTTCATGAATATGACTTATACCACTTTACTTATCTCTGCTCTGTTGGGAGCACAGATGATTCTCACTCTCGTTTTGACAAAAGGGGAGATCTGTCCGGGCCAGCGAGGCCGGGTCCATAAGATGCTCCCTGTACTGCTGCTGGGATGGTTAATCGCATGCATCAGCCAGCCGGTGGCACTGCTGCCTCTTCTGGGTCTAGCCTGGTTCACTTTCCAGGTAAAAACCGGAAAGACGCGGGATCAGGGGCCGTTGAAGCTGTTATATGCCTCGTGTGCGATGGCAGTGCTGAGCTGGCTGATGGCACTCTCTTCGCTGCCATGGCCTGAAAAAGCACAGAGCCTGATTGCGGTAGTGATGTTTGGTGCCGCCCTGGCGCACCTGTTGCTGACCCAATCGCGAACGCGTTTGCAGGCTTTTCACCGGGTGTTACCGGCGGGAGGCCTGGTGGCGTAGATT
>NZ_JASJOJ010000035.1:0-48551 GCF_038519165.1 Photobacterium sp. SP02 | reverse complement strand
TAAGCTAAAAAACAACTGTCGTGATACGTTGAAAAAGTTAAGTGTTCATGTTCAGCCGGAATAAGTGTTCAACTTCGGCGGAATACGCAACATGCACAATGAAGCCAGTAAGGGTAATCAAGCTTTCATCGAAAATATCAAAGATGGGCATCATTTAGCTTACCTAACAGATATCAAATACCTCAGCAGCCATCAGCAGTATATTACCGATGCTTTGGTGGGTAAAAAGTGCTTATAACAAATCAGGGGAAGTGTCGCGCAGCCGACACTTTATCCGGGTGTTGAACAAGCCCGAAGCGGTATGATTACGGAAATAGCTTGATTGAACGCCGGAGGGCGGTGTGGCGGGTTGCCTCTGCTACGGGGGGGCTGGCTTCGAGCCCGATAATTGCGGGTGGGATATTAGCCAACGTCTCAAGGACTTTTTGAGCGTGATATTGTTTTGTTAATCAACGCCTTGCCTTGGTGATCTTCACCGTGGATACTGAAGCTATGTTTGGCT
This sequence comes from Photobacterium sp. SP02, assembly GCF_038519165.1. Taxonomy (NCBI): domain Bacteria; kingdom Pseudomonadati; phylum Pseudomonadota; class Gammaproteobacteria; order Vibrionales; family Vibrionaceae; genus Photobacterium; species Photobacterium sp. SP02. The sequence goes on along the minus strand of NZ_JASJOJ010000035.1, from coordinate 48,049 downwards.
AAATCAATGCTATTGATAGATAGTGACATGTTGATGGCCTCAGGCGATTTCGTAATCAAACTTACCACATGTGGCAAAGCCTGATGAGTGGAGTCCATGTCATTCGTTAGGTTTTAGGAGAACAGTTATTCCAATTGAATTGAAAGCTTTTATTAAGGTATTGATGATTCAAGTTTGTGCTCTACCAGGAGCATTATATTTTTCAAACGCAATAAATTCTCATGATTATTATATTCTGATTGTATTATTAGTTCTCTTTGCCGCATCTTGCTACAGTATCATAACGATGCATAAAGCCCTTACTAAAGCGACAGTCAGCGCGGTAGGGAAAGTGTTCTACTTGCTGTTTAGCTATATGATTTCATTGGTTGTTCCTTTATTTGTGTGTTGTTTTATTCTTTATGCACATGCTTGGGCAGTAGTGGGCTGGAGATAAACCTGACTAACACTTAAAGGCGGATTCGCAACGCGTGGCATTTTTTGCCGAAAATTTATTGATTTAGGTGATATGCGGATGCATCGTATTGCGTTGCTCACCACTTAAGCGGGCATTAATTGGCAAGGAGAAAGATGGAAGTTCAGCTAGTACAAATCAAAAGAGAAGAACGGCACATACTTGAAAATTTGTTCTGCTACTACGTATACGATATGTCAGAGTATATGAAATGGAATCCTGACAAAGATGGCACGTTTGGGGGTTATGACGTTTCAACGTTTGATCCTTATTGGGAACGAAATGACCATACCCCATATTTCATAATGGTAAATAACGAACTTGCAGGGTTTGTTCTGATTCGTCACTATCCTAGTGACTTATCGTTATATGACATCGCTCAGTTTTTTGTACTCCGTAAGTTTAAAGGCCAAGGCGTAGGTAAGGACGTTTTGGAACAGCTAATAAAGACTTTTCCCGGTAAGTGGCAAATTCGAATTCTTCTGGAAAACTCAGGCGCACTCAGTTTCTGGAAGTCTGCTGTTTCCAATATCATTGGTGAAGATTACAGGTTGTCAAAAGCGAAGGATGTCGATCTTCTCATGTTTTTTATCCACTTCGAGATAGCCGGTTAACAAGTATTTAAGAGTAATTCGAAACGCTTGGTATTTTCAGTTCAAGGTTAGGTTTTGTGTTTACGGTACAATGAATTAGGTCAAGTGGTAGCGTTGCTTGCATATGGTCTTCCCGTTGTCAACAACAGCGTCAGTTAATGCAAAGTTTGGGACTGCCCCTCGACATTCGGTCTGTTCACTGACTTTAAGGCCATGACCCTGATGACACAACGCGATTTCGGTCCCTTATTCGTTATAACGCAGCATCAACTTCTTGCTCATCACAGCTGGCTGAACTATCATTTGTACGTTATTTTGTACCAAACGGAGTTCAACATGAGTCGTATTCATTTCGATCAAGATATTCAGCCGTTGTCTGAATTTCGCGCAAGTGTCGCTTCTTATATCAAACAAATCAATGAGACTCGTCGTCCATTGGTAATTACACAACGTGGTAAAGGCGTAGCTGTGGTTCTTGACGTTGCAGAGTACGAGGCAATGCAAGAGAAAATCGAACTACTGGAAGAAATGCGCACAGCAGAAGCTCAATTAGCTTCAGATCTGGGTGTTTCTCATGAAGATGCACGCGCTCAAGTGCTAGCACGCATTAAGAAATGAAAGTGGTTTGGTCTCCTTTAGCGCTTCAGAAGCTTGGTGACGTAGCAGAGTTCATCTCTTTAGATAATCCATCTGCTGCAGAAAAGTGGGTCAATGATGTTTTCGACAAAACGAAGTTACTCGGAAGCATGCCTGAAATGGGGCGCTTTGTTCCAGAAATACCCCACACAAACTATCGTGAAATCATTTTCGGTCACTATCGTATTATTTACAGCTTAGGCCATGAAATCAGAGTGCTAACGATTCGTAACTGCCGTCAAATGTTGTCGGAAGAGGACGTGTAAAACTGCTTTCTACCACGATTATGATGCATCAGCTCTGAAGCATGCCTGTTCATCACGAGCAATAAACCAGCATTCCCCACTCCCCCAGGGGAAAATTCAGGACGAATTTTCAGGTTGTCGGCGCCAGGAGCGCCTACAACCGCACCGGACAGCACCAAAGAACAAAAAGGGCTTTCTGGGTACTCTTTGGCCCACAAAGAGTACCTGGCGCGCATCAAACAAAGCCAAGTGAACCACCGAACTCAAGCGCGACATACCTTCAGACTCAGATATCACCACTCGTCGCCGCACTCATGGTATGGATTGCCGCCTGCGCGGCAATGACAGAGGTAAATTAATGAATGTATGCCTAAAAACGTTCTATCCAACAACGATTCAAAAACCAAAGTTACCCACTCCACCAGGGGAAAATTCAGGACGAATTTTCAGGTTGTCGGCGCCAGGAGCGCCTACAACCGCCCTGGACAACACCAAAGAACAAAAAGGGTTTTCTGGGTACTCTTTTACCTCAAAAGAGTACCTGGCGCGCATCAAACAAGGTCAAATGAACCACAGAACTCAAGCGCGACATACCTCATTCGTACCAAAATCCCAGCCACAACACCCCAAAAAAACTAAAAGAAACCCACTCCACAGGGGAAAATTCAGGACGAATTTTCAGGTTGTCGGCGCCGGGAGCGCCTACAACCGTCCCGGACAACACCAAAGAACAAAAAGGCATTTCTGGTTACGCTTTGTGCCAACAAAGAGTCACTGGCGCGCATCAAACAAGGCCAAGTGAACCACCGAACTCAAGCGCGACATACCTCAACTGCACCAAAATCCCAACCACAACGCATCAACAAAACCCAAGAAACCCACTCCCCAAGGGGAAATAGACATTGATGGAGATCCTATATTCCCGCAAAAAACAAGTTGCTCAGTGACAAACTGTTTTAAACACCACCACAGAACCTTGTGATAACGCAGCCGCAGCACTTGCCGACAAAGTGAAATTGATCCCATATAAGCGATATCCAACGATGAAGGAATCAGCAATGAAGATTGAGTCTGCTTTCAAATGGTGTCCTGCCGCTCTTGCGCTGATGGCTGCAAGCACTTTTGCCTATAGTCATGCCACTGAGCCTGATCTGTTCACCGGCACCCATGGTGAGTTCCAGCAAAGCAGCGGCCATGTGATGGCCACTTATGTCGCCAACTGGTCGAATCCGGCCAGTATCAGCCAGATCAACGGGAACAACCTGACACATATCCTCTACGCATTTTTAGATATTTGCGGTCCGGGTCAACGGGCAGGCCACGAAGCCACCTGCACCGGCAAGCCAGATTTTACGCTGGCTGAAAATAACAGCACGATTGATAAAGCCTTCTCGGCCCAATTCAGTGAACTGAAAACCCGCTTCCCGCACCTGAAAATTCTGCCCTCGATCGGGGGCTGGGGCGGCGATGGTCCGTTCTCCCCTATGTCGATGAACATTAACAACCGGCAGGTTTTCGTTCAGGCCATGGTGGATTACCTGAAAGCAAACCCAGCCTTTGATGGGGTGGATATTGACTGGGAATGGCCGCAAAACCGTGCTGAAGGGGAAGCCTATGCCGACCTGATGATAGATCTGCGGGCTGCGATGGACAAACTCAGCGCCGAAACCAGCCGTGAGTATCTGGTGACATCAGCCATAGCGACAGCAGAGTCCTATACCGCCAAGGTCAACTACCAGCGGGCAGAGCCTGCCATGGATCTGATTTTCCTGATGACCTACGACTTTTTCGGAGCCTGGTCATCTGACAATATCGGCCATCACACCGCGATCAGTGCCCATAGCGGTAACTTAGCTAAAGGGTATGGTTTTGGCGCTGAAGATGCGGTTCAGAATCTGCTTGGTTTAGGCATGCCTGCCGACAAGCTCGTACTGGGCGTTGCCAAGTATGCCAAGGGCTGGGACGGCGTCACCCTCAATCCTCAGGGATCGCCCTTTGGCGGCGTGGCGACCGGAGGTTTTCCGAAAGCGGTGAATCCCTGGGATGTCGAAGGTATCGCGACCTATACCCGTATTTCAGATGAGATCCTCGGGCCGGACGGACAAGGCGTGAACGGCTTCGAGATTCGTTTCGACCCGGATTGTCAGTGTCACTACGCATGGCGTGGATCGGATGCGGCGTTTGTCGGCTTTGATCACCCGGCAGATGTCATCGCCAAAGGCCAGCTGGCTACCAGCAAAAAACTCGGCGGCCTGTTCTCGTGGGAATACGGTCAGGACAATGGCGATCTGCTCAATGCTATGAATATCGGTGTCGGTAATCTGGATATGAACACTCTGCCGGACGTGACAGACTGGCAACCAGATGCCGTCTATCTCGCCGGTGATCGCGTCAGATTCAATCACTTTGTCTATCAGGCCAAATGGTGGTCCCAAAACGACGAACCCGGCCATCCCCACGGGCCATGGGAAAAGTTGGACTTCAGCCATGCGGCCAGCTGGTCTGCGGAGGCCACCTATCAAACCGGTGATCGCGTCACCCACAATGGCATCATCTACCAAGCCATGTGGTGGACACTCAATAACGAACCGGGCGCTCCGAACAGCCCGTGGACGGCCTTGTAAACGTATCGAACAAGGTAACCGTATCGATCAAGGCGAGGAACATATCCTCGCCTTGCATCATTGCGGAGCAGTTTGGTTTTTTGAAAAAAACAATTAAATCAAAAGATAACCCTGCTACTAACCCGGCTAAGCATCTCTGTACTGGTACTAAGCCAATAGCTCTCTTCGGACGATGTCTGCACCTGCACTCAAGGCATTCAGCTTGCCCCTTGCGACGTCGCGGGATAAAGGTGCCATGCCACAGTTGGTGCAAGGATAAAGCTTGTCGGCATCGACAAACTGCAGTGCTTTTCGCAGGGTATTGGCAACTTCCTCTGGCGTCTCAATGGTATTAGTTGCGACATCAATCGCTCCTACCATGACTTTTTTACCCCGAATGAGTTCCAGTAGCTCGATTGGAACACGCGAGTTGTGACATTCCAGTGAGATGATATCGATGTTCGATTGCTGCAGTTTGGGAAACACTTCTTCGTATTGTCGCCACTCTGAGCCCAAGGTCTTTTTCCAGTCTGTGTTAGCCTTGATGCCGTAACCGTAGCAAATATGTACAGCCGTTTCACACTGAAGTCCTTCAATGGCTCTTTCCAAAGCCGCAATGCCCCAGTCATTAACCTCATCAAAAAACACATTAAAAGCAGGCTCATCAAATTGGATGATATCGACGCCAGCGGCTTCTAACTCTTTGGCTTCCTGATTGAGGATTTTGGCAAATTCCCAGGCAAGTTTTTCGCGGCTTTTATAATGGTTATCATAAAGCGTATCTATCATCGTCATGGGACCAGGCAGGGCCCATTTAATGGGTTGATTCGTTTGCTGACGTAAAAACTTGGCATCTTCAACAAAAACCGGCTTGGGGCGACTCACAGGACCCACGACTGTCGGTACACTCGCATCATAGCGGTCACGGATTTTCACTGTCTTACGTTGCTCGAAATCAACGCCGCTGAGGTGCTCAATGAAGGTCGTCACAAAATGCTGACGGGTTTGCTCGCCATCACTGACAATATCAATACCTGCCCGTTGTTGCTCTTGTAATGACACACGTAAAGCATCGTGTTTGCCGTCAGTTAATTCCTCACCTTGCAATTTCCAGGGTGACCAAAGTGTTTCAGGTTCTGCAAGCCAAGAGGGCTTAGGTAAACTGCCAGAAGTTGAAGTCGGTAATAATGTTTTCATAATAGGCTCTATTGTAATTTATCGTTAATTATAAAGCGTAATTAGCAGACCACTGCTCAAGAATACTTTGGTATGGTTTGATGAAGTGTTCCTCAGCAAATTTACCTTGTTCAATAGCCAACTGGTTGCGTTCTGCTCGATCATAAACAATTTGAGTTAATGAATGATCCTGATTCTTCAGATTGGGCTGATATAATTTCCCCGCTGAAGCATTCGCATTATAAATCTCAGGCCGGTAAATCTTTTGAAACGTTTCCATCGTGCTGATGGTGCTGATCAGTTCAAGATTCGTATAATCATTGAGCAAATCACCAAAAAAATAAAAAGCTAAAGGCGCGGCACTGTTTTGAGGCATAAAATAGCGAACCTGCAATCCCATTTTCTTGAAATATTGCTCAGTCAACGAAGACTCATTGGGCTGATATTCAAAACCCAATACAGGATGCTGGTTTTCAGTGCGATGATAGATCTTGCTATCCGAAACACTGAGACAGATAACAGGTGGCTTACTAAAATTAGCCTTGTAAGCATCTGAATTAACAAAGCACTGGAAGAGCTTTCCATGCAGTTCGCCAAAATTATCCGGAATGCTGAATTTGGGTTGATTCTTATTATGATCCAACAGTAATACGCTAAAATCATAATCTCGCACGTAGGAGGAAAAATTATTCCCTACAATGCCTTCAATGCGTTCGTTGGTTTTATGATCAAGAATGTTCGTTTTCAATACTTCAATCGATGGGAAAGCCTGACCACTGCCTTCAATATCCATATCCACTGAAATGATTTCAAGCTCGACAGAATAACGATCGCCTTTTTGATTATCCCAACTTGCCAAAGCATTAAAACGATTGTTAATCATCTTTAAAGTATTGCGCAAGTTCTCTTGACGGCTTTCACCTCGCGCCAAATTAGCAAAGTTAGTTGTGATACGGGTATTATCTGAAGGATGATAATTTTCATCGAAACAAATATTCTTTATCGTAAATCTAAAATCTTTATTCATGGTAACCTGTCATCCAATTTTCTGAGATAATCCTGAATTTATTTCTTTTTCTTTCCGGACTTTACAATTTTATATTTTTGTTTTTTCCAGTCCGTCATCGTCACAGTTGTTTGATTTTCGCCTAATGGCCTTAATCAGAGCCAACTGTAATATTGTATAAAGCTGACAATAGAGTGATTTATACTTGGGTCGAACCATGAATAAAAATGATTTAATTTCATTAATCCATGAGCCGTATTCATGAGTTATGAGAGTCGAACGTTCCCACAAACCATACTAAAAGAAACACCGGGCTCAAACGCGGCATGCCATCAAACCAGACACACCTTAGCCTGCATTTAAAGATAACTGCCCAGCAACGAGTTATAGCCCAAGAAATCTACAACATCAGGGGAAAATTCAGGACGAATTTTCAGGTTGTCGGCGCCGGGAGCGCCTACAACCAACCCGGACAACACCAAAGAACAAAAAGGGCTTTCTGGGTACTCTTTGGCTCAACAAAGAGTACCTGGCGCGCATCACACAATGCCGACAAAGACACCAGACTCAAGCGCGACATACCTTCAAACTCAGATATAACAACTCGTCACCGCACTCGCTGCATGGATTGCCGCCTGCGCGGCAATGACAGAGGTAACTTAATGAATGCAGGCCTCAAAACGCTCTATCCAACAACGATTCAGAATCCAAAGTTACCCACTCTACAAGGGGAAAATTCAGGACGAATTTTCAGGTTGTCGGCGCCGGGAGCGCCTGCAACCGTCCCGGACAACCCCAAAGAACACAAAGGGCTTTCTGGGTACTCTTTGGCCCAACAAAGAGTACCTGGCGCGCATCAAACAATGCCAAGTGAAGCACCGAACTCAAGCGCGACATACCTTCAAACTCAGATATAACAACTCGTCACCGCACTCGCTGCATGGATTACCGCCTGCGCGGCAATGACAGAGGTAACTTAATGAATGCAGGCCTCAAAACGCTCTATCCAACAACGATTCAGAATCTAAAGTTACCCACTCCCCCAGGGGAAAATTCAGGACGAATTTTCAGGTTGTCGGCGCCGGGAGCGCCTGCAACCGACCCGGACAACGCCAAAGAAAACAAGGGCTTTCTGGGTACTCTTTGGCCCATAAAGAGTACCTGGCGCGCATCACACAATGCCAAGTGAACCACTGAACTCAAGCGCGACATACCTTCAAACTCAGATATAACAACTCGCCACTGCACTCGCTGCAAGCGGTTATAAATCCACCCTCAACCGCAGCATATCTTTATGCTGAATACCCAACTCAAAGATTGCCTCATCATAATGATCAAGAAAGAAATCTTTGACGACACTCTCGACCCGAAACCCCAGCCGCTGGTAAAACGTCAGCTGATAACCGAACGTACCGGTCCCCAGCACGACTGACTGAACACCCTGCTCTTTCAGCCGGGGAAATAATGCAGATAACAGCTGCGAGCCTATGCCCTGCTGCTGAAACGCCGGATAGACCGCCAGATTGAAGACTTCGTATGTATTTTCTGCGATCAGCTTGGCAACACAGACCCCGATGATTTCGCCATCAACCACAGCAGCCAGGCAATAAGCCCCGTTCAGATAACGCTGGATACAGGCTTCAGAGGGATCAGCTTCCAGCAACAATGACATCGGGATCTGTGCCGCATCCAGATGCTGAATCTCAATCATGGCAACCTCAGTGTCATGATCAGCTCGTCTGCGGTCTGGCCCGTGACCTGGAAACCGGCTTTTTCATAACGGTGCTTTGCCGCCAGGTTATGTGGATAGACATCCAGCTGGAGTACACAAGCCTGATGCTTTTCAGCCGCCGTGTGTCTGGCCGCATCGATAAGCGCCACGCCGACACCAGTGCCCTGGCACCGGCTTTTGACGTACATTTGTGTAAGCAGCACCGTCCGGTTTTCCAGTTCAGACACACCACACAAACCGACGAGTTGCTCCCCCTCAAATGCCCCCAGCCCCTCAAATGCCCCCAACATAGTATGTTGCGGACTTTGGCTGGCGATACAGCGCTCAAAATGCATGGTTGGCTGCTGCCGCTGCTCCTCATAGTTGGCCCCAAAGCAGTCAGGATGTAACCGCAGGCTTTCCAGACGAATGTCGCGATATGCTGGAATATCAGCAGGGGTTAAAGCACGAATGGTTACTTCCATATCTCTGTCTCTCAGATTTCCTTTTCACCTGCATGTTAACCACAAATTCAACCAGTTGTATAGCCTGTTTCCCACTTAGAATCAGGCGACCAGAACCTCCGGGAACCGGTCAGTATTTGATGTTTTCATTGACCTACTGAAACGATTCAGCAATCATACTTTGCCAAAGGAATGTTTCTGTTTTGGGGAGATACAATGAGCAAAATATGGGTGACTGGCGATGCAGTCGTCGACTTGATACCAGACGGTGAAAACCGCTATCTGAAATGCCCGGGCGGGGCGCCGGCCAATGTTGCCGTGGCGATTGCCCGTCTTGGCGGCCAGGCCGCATTTTTTGGCCGGGTGGGACACGATCCACTGGGGCGCTTTATCAAACAAACCCTGGCCAGTGAGCAAGTGAATACCGACCACATGAGACTGGATGAGGCACACCGAACCTCAACCGTAATTGTCGATCTCGATGCCAGCGGCGAGCGCAGTTTTACCTTTATGGTCAAGCCAAGTGCTGATCAGTTCATGCAGGTATCCGATATTCCTGAGTTCTCAGCCGGTGAATGGCTTCATGTCTGCTCTATTGCGCTGGCCAGTGAACCCAGCCGCAGCAGTACGCTGGAAGCCATGCGCCGTATCAGACGCAGCGGCGGCTTTGTCAGCTTTGACCCGAATTTACGTGAAGATGTCTGGTCCGATACTGACGACATCATTCCCGTGGTCCACCAGGCAATAGCACTGGCCGACGTCGTCAAGTTTTCCGATGACGAACTGCTGTTTCTGACACAGACAGAGAGCCTGGAGCAAGGTCTGGCTGCCATCCAACCTTACAATCATCCCTTGGTGTTGATCACCCAGGGGGCAAAAGGCGCGCTGGTGCTTTTTGACAATACCTGCGAGCTGATGACAGGCCAGACAGTGAGTCCTGTCGATACGACAGGCGCCGGAGACGCTTTTGTTGGTGGCCTGCTGGCGAAGCTGGCGCAGCATCCGGCGTGGGCAAACAGCGAAACCATCCGCGACGCTGTCAGGTGGGCAAATGGCTGTGGTGCACTGGCGACCACGCAAAAGGGTGCCATGACCGCTTTGCCAACCCGGCAGGCTTTACTTGAATATATCGAATAGATGATTCAACAGACTGCCGGGAATCGCCGGGCAGTCTGTTCTCTTTGCTCATTGCTTTGCGCTAAGACGGAAATGGCGCACTGGCCGGGCGGTATGTCCGCAACAACGCTGATCGCGCCTCGCCGGACAGTGAAACGCAGGTCGCTCTGGAGTCGGTAAAAATCCGGGAACTCATTACGGCTTCGCCGCCGTTGACAAAGATTTCGACCGAGGACGTATCAGCCAGAATACGCAGCTGCACACAATCGGATGTCAGGGGCAGTTCGCGAACCGTGTCCTGGGCACGGTTCAGGGTATGGCAGCGGTCCAGGATCAAGGCCCGGCGCTGGCTGTCAGCCCGAATCACAAGGTGTTGCGTTTCATTCTGAAACAGCTGCAATTGATCTCCCCATTGCAGGCTGAGTGACAGATCAAACGCTTTGATTGCCAGATCCAACGGCGTTGCAGAGAGTTGGATCGCCTGCTCTGCGATCACCAGTTTTTCCTGCTCCCGAACGGGCCACTGGCATAACTTGCCGTCACGTACCGTCAGTTCTCTCATGCAGGTTAACTGGTGCACCCAGCCGTTATCGGCGCTAGGCTGATCGACCTCATCCGGCAGTCCCATCCAGCCGCATAACACCCGGCGGCCATCGGGAGTCAGCAGGGTCTGGGGCGCGTAAAAATCAAAGCCGTAATCCAGCGGCTGAAACCCGGCAAGAGTGAGCCTCCCCTGCTCGTCCCAGCAGGCTTTGGCGATGCCATTATGATGAGGAACGCTATTGTGCGGCGAAAATGACGCAATGCCCTGCGGCCCCAGCACAACAAAGCGCTGATCGCCCAGCTCAAAGTAATCCGGGCACTCCCACATATAGCCAAAGTCACCGAGTTCCTCGCCACAGAGCCGGTCAAATGTCCATTGCTTGAGATCGTCTGACTGATAGACAGCCAGCCGGCCTTTCAGATCGTCTGTTTGCGCGCCCAGCAGCATGAGCCACCGGTCCTGATGGCGGATGACTTTAGGATCGCGGATATGTGCTGTCACACCGGGTGGCAAGGCATTGATAACCGGGCCTTGCTTGGTAAAGTGCACACCGTCGGCTGAGGTTGCCAGACACTGCGTGGTCTGCCTGTCCCTTTGTGCACCGATGCGGGTGTTGCCGGTATAAAACAGCATAAGTTCCCCGCCGTGACTGATGGCATGGCCCGAAAAAGCGCCATGGCTGTCAAACCAGTGAGAGGGCGTCAGTGCAACGGGCTGCCAGGTCCAGTTAATTAAATCCGGGCTGGTCAGATGCGCCCAGTGCTTGTCATTATGCGTGCAGGCATAAGGAAACCACTGATACAACAAGTGATAACGGCCATCATGAAAGATAAAGCCATTGGGGTCATTCAGCAGCCCCTGAGGCGGAGAAATATGCCACGAAGGACGAAACTCGCACGGCACCGGTCTGGCAAAGTCCTCAGACCGTGCCTGTTGTCTGGCGGCTATGAGATTTCCCATCGCCAGCAAGTCTTGTGCAGAGACATCTTCAGGACGCCTGAAGGTAACCTGCAGCTTGCCCTGTACCGGCCCGATATGCTCAATCAGTCCGGACTCTCTGACCAGATCGGCATTCAGCACTTCAAAAATCAGTGTATCGTCCGAAATGAGTATCCGGGCGAGATTATCAATACTGCCGCAGAGATCGGATAAGGACTGAAGAGACATATGTGCAAACCTAAATTGGGAACGTTTGCAAAAAAGTACATCAAACTACTGAACTGGACAAGCAGAAAGCGGATATTCCGGTGCGCATGCCGTGATCACAGCCACAAAAAACCCGGACAATGCCGGGCGGTGTCAAAGCGGCTCAGCAGGTTTCGCGGTCGATGTTCTGGAAAGTTAAAACGACTTTGCTCATCACCTGAGGCTTGCCTTCAATGAGTTCCAGCAGCACTCTGGCAGCACTTTCTCCTGCTTTATCAAAAGCATAGTTAAAAGTAGACAAGCTAGGTGAGCAGACAGAGCTCAGCTCGTCGTTCCCGACCCCCAGCACCTTGACGTCCTTTCCTGCGGTTTTTCCGGCGTCCTTCAGCGCGTTGATAGCACCGATCGCAATCCGATCGGTGGCACAAAATACCCCGTCGGTTTGGGTGAAGGTCTCGAGCAACTGTTTCATCTGGCTGTAGCCGGATTCAATCGTGAATTCGCCGTGGCTGTGAAACAACAGCGGCTCGGCCTGACGCATTTGCAGTGCCTGCTGCAGCCCTTCTGAGCGCAGTTTGTCGACGGCGACATCGGAATCGGCAACGCCAATAAAACCAATCTGCCGGCAGCCGGCATTCAATAACCGGTTGCCGGCTTCAAAACCAACCCGGAGATCATCATGAATGATGCTGGGAATATTAAACAGCGATCCATCCTGCCCCACCAGAATGACAGGGGCATAAGACTGCTGAATGGCGTGCACCAGTTGCTGATCGATATGTGTAGCATAAAGAACAATACCCTCCACCCGCTTTTTGTTAAACAGCTGAATATATTCAATTTCTTTTTCAGCGTTTTGCTGGCAACTGGCTAAAAGCACGTGCTTTTGCGCATCGTCAAAGACCTGACTCAGCCCGTCCACTCCCTGCGCTGTGGCATGCGAGGAGACTCGCGGAACAATCACTCCGACTAAGTTGGTTTTCTGTGACTTGAGATCTTTGGCGACCTGGTTGACCACATAGCCCACCTGTTCAACAGCTTTCATGACCTTGATTCTGGTCGCTTTTTTAACGCCATATTCATCATTGATCACGCGTGAGACTGTCGATTTTGAGACGCCAGCCAGCAGCGCCACGTCATGCAAACTTGCCATCGCCTTGGCCTTTTCTTCTAACTGATTGGGATTGTTTGCAAAACTACCAGAATCTCGCCTGATTACCAGTGAGACAGGGCGCTTTATGGCGCGCTATTAGCAGATCCACTTCACATAAAGACGGAATGTGCTTTGACGACACCGGTTTCTTCAAGAAAAATGATTGTTGCAAACGTTCCCGAAATTATAAAACACCATAGATAGTACATAACGATTACAGCCAAATACCTACCGGGGGATGAAATGGACTACCCAACAATTGCCAAGGCGCTACTCAAGCAACTTGGCGGCAAAGAAAACCTGCAAGCTCTGGCGCATTGTGCAACGCGTCTTCGTCTGGCACTGAAAGATGATGCCATCGTCGATGAGAAAGCCATTGAGTCGCTTGATGGCGTCAAAGGCCAGTTTAAAGTGGCCGGCCAGTACCAGATCATTTTTGGTTCAGGGATTGTGAATCAGGTCTACGCTGAGCTGGCCAAACTCACCGGCATGGCCGACATGTCGACAGCGGATGTCGCCAATACCGGCGCGCAGAAACAGAATATCGTGCAACGGGCCGTAAAAGGCCTGTCTGACATTTTTGTCCCTATTATCCCGGCGATTGTGGCCGGTGGTTTATTGATGGGGGTATTTAACCTCCTGACAGCAAAAGGGCTGTTTCTTGATGAGATATCATTGATTGATGCGTATCCGGGCCTGGCTGATCTGGCAAATATGCTCAACACCTTTGCTAACGCTCCTTTTGTGTATTTGCCCGTTTTGCTTGCATTCTCGGCCAGTAAAAAGTTTGGCGGCAACCCTTTCCTGGGGGCTGCGCTGGGCATGCTGATGGTCCACCCTGACCTGCTCAACGGCTGGGGATTTGGCAGCGCCAGCGTTACAGGTACGGTACCGACCTGGAACATCTTCGGCTTTAGCATAGAAAAAGTCGGTTATCAGGGCTCCGTCCTGCCGGTGTTAGTCTCAGCATTTATTCTGGCTAAAGTTGAAAACGGATTACGGAAAATTGTCCCGTCAGTGCTGGATAATCTGCTCACCCCTATGCTGGCAATATTTGTCACCGGGTTTCTGACCTTCACCCTGGTTGGTCCGGTGACGCGGGATATCGGCTTTCTGCTGGGCGATGGCCTGAACTGGCTCTATGATTCCGCGGGCTTTTTAGGCGGTGCCTTGTTCGGGTTTATTTATGCGCCTTTCGTTATTACCGGGATGCACCATAGCTTTATTGCCATCGAAACTCAGTTGCTGACCGATATTGCGGTCACAGGCGGCACCTTTATCTTCCCGATTGCGGCCATGTCGAACATTGCCCAGGGAGCGGCAGCCCTGGCGGTCGGCTTCTCAACCAAAGAGACCAAAACCAAAGGCATCGCCCTGCCGTCCGGTGTCACTGCACTATTGGGAATTACCGAACCGGCCATGTTTGGCGTGAATCTGAAACTGCGTTATCCCTTCATCGCAGCGATTATCGGCTCGGCCGTAGCAAGTGCCTGGATTACATTGTTCAATGTCAAAGCTCAGGCACTCGGTGCGGCAGGTTTGCCCGGCATCATTTCCATCAGCCCGGGTTACATTGGTTACTTCGTCGTTGGCATGCTGATCTCGTTTGCTGTCACCTTTGTGCTGACGCTGCTGCTCGGTATCCGTCAAAAAGCCAAAGCGGGTGAGCTCGCAGCGGCCTAGTTTTCTGCATAAGCCAGGTCTTCTGCACAAACTTAGTCTTCAACACAGATATCGTTTTCAGCACCACAAGGCACTGGCAGACGCTTACTATAGTAAAGCGTCTGTCTCTTGCGTTTCCTCCAGCAAAGAGTCACTGGCGCGCACCACACCATGCCAAATAAACCACCGAACTCAAGCGCGACATCCCTCAGCCGTACCAAATCCCAGCCACAACACATCAACAAGCCCCCAAAAAAACACTCCCCCAGGGGAAAATTCAGGACGAATTTTCAGGTTGTCGGCGCCGGGAGCGCCTACAACCGCCCCGGACAACGCCAAAGAAAACAAGGACTTTCTGGGTACTCTTTGGCCCACAAAGAGTACCTGGCGCGCATCACACAATGCCAAGTAAACCACCGAACTCAAGCGCGACATACTTACCCAGCCTCAAAAATCGTAATCGCTGCATGGATTCCCGCCTCACGCGGGAATGACGGCTTGAGAAAATGCATTGGTGGCACTCCCCCAGGGGAAAATTCAGGACGAATTTTCAGGTTGTCGGCGCCAGGAGCGCCTACAACCGCCCCGGACAACGCCAAAGAACAAAAAGGGCTTTCTGGGTACTCTTTTGCCTCAAAAGAGTACCTGGCGCGCATCAAACAAGGCCAAGTAAGCCACCGAACTCAAGCGCGACATACCTCAGCCGTACAAATATCCACAGCCTCAACACCCCCACAAAACGAAAAGAAATCCGCTATCCGGTCAACCAAAAATAGCTCATTTAGTGTTGCAAGAACAAAATTGAACCTCTATCATAACCATTAAATGAGCCACACCAAATGAACCACACCCTGAGACCACAAACAGAAGCCGTTCTGTTAAGGAGTCACTATGTCTGCCCTGTATGGCTATATTCGCCTGTCGCCGAAAATGAGCGATCCTGAGGCGTTGATCCGACAAATTAGCGATTGTGATCCCAATCTGCGTCTGTTCCGGGAAACCGGGATCCGCGGCAATGTCCCTGCTGAGGAGCGTCCCCAGTACCGCGATTTATTCAACACCCTGAAACCGGGTGATCAGTTGATCGTCCGCTGGGTGACGGATCTTGGTTTTCATTTCGATGCCTGCCACCAGACCCTTCAGCAACTACTGGACAAAGGCGTGATCGTCCATACCGTGAACCAGCCGCTGACCTTCAAGCCGGACTGCCCGATCACCGATGCCCTGCTGCTGATGCTCAAGGGCTATGCTCATTCACACACCCAGCACCGGCTGTGGGCCGCCGAGGCGGGCCGCGAGTCGCTGCGCCAGGACCAGGCCGCGTGGAAAGAAAAGTTTCGCGGCCGCCGTGCCAACCATGAAGTGCACCGCCAGATTGCCATGCTGCTCAAGGCAGGGAAAACCCTGCAGACAGTGGCTGACGAAACCGGTGTCAGCCTTTCCACGGTAAAACGTGTCAAAGCAAAGATGCAGCATCACGGCCACGAGCTGTAAATCCGAATTCAAACAGAGACCAATACATGCAAAAACGACTACAAGCCAAATCATTTACTGTGCAGCAAGCCTTCGATATCAGCCCGAACATGCGCCGCGTGATTCTGACAGGCGAGGATATCCGGCTGCTTCCGGCCGACAGCGCCGGTCAATATGTCAAACTGCTGTTCACCCCGGCCGGCAGTACCGACCTGAGCACGCTGTCTGACGGCCAGAAACCTGTGCTGCGCACCTTCACTATCAGTGAATTTGATCCAGAGCAGGGCACCTTGTCGCTGGATTTTGTCAAACATCACCACAAGGACAAGAGCCAGCGCCAAGACGAGCACCAGATCACGCCGGAACAAGGCGGTTACGCGTGTCACTGGGCCATGCACACTCAGCCAGGCGAGCAGATTTCTCTCGGCGGGCCGAATACCATTCAGGGCCTGGCCGATGACAGTGACTGGGTGCTGATCATCGGTGATATGACCGCACTGCCTTCCATCCAGCTCAAAACAGCCCGCCTTGCTGCTAATAGTCAGGGTTATGTGGTGCTGGCACTGGGCAGCGAGCAGGATCTGCCCGCGCTGCAACTGCCTGCCGGTGTTGACTTAATCACTGTGATCGAGGGGGAGCACTCGGGCAACGCACTGGCTGAGAAAGTGGCACAACTGCGCTGGCCGGATGGAAAACCGGCTATCTGGTGTGCCTGCGAATTCAGCACTATGCGCGCCATTCGCCAGCACATCAGTCAGCAGGATCAGTTCGATCGCAAAGCCTGTTACATCAGCAGTTACTGGAAACACGGGGTGACGGAAGACGGGCACAAGGTTATCAAACGCGACGATCAGGACAGCTACAATGGCTGAACCGGATTCCGGGGCGGCAGCGCGAACCGCAGAGCAAGCAGGAAGATCAGCCGCTTTTTCCTGGCGCCCGATTTTGCTGGCCTGCCTGACCATCAGCATAGGTCAGTTTGGCATGGGGCTGGTGTTTCCTTCCCTGCCCTGGATAGCCAAAGACTTTGGCATATCCATCGATCAGGCACAGCTGCTGATTTCGGTCTACTTACTCGGTTTCGGTCCGTCGCAATTCATCTATGGCCCGATCTCGGATGCCTTAGGCCGTCGCCGGGTGCTGTTAGCCGGTATCCTGCTTGCGGTGGCCGGTCTGATTCTGGTGATCCTTGCCAGTGACAGTTTTTACGGCTTAGTGGCCGGCCGCCTGATGCAGGGGCTGGGGGCGGGTTGCTGCGCTGTGCTGGCCCGCGCGTCGACACGGGATTCCTACACAGGTGAACAACTGCCGCAGGCGCTGTCTTATCTGACCATGGTGGCCTCTTTTACGCCGATTTTTGCGCCCGTGATTGGCGGTTTCATTAACCACCACTTTGGCTGGTTGTCGGTCTTTATCGTGCTGGCGAGCTATATCACCCTGGTGTGGTTTGCATTGTGCCTGATGTTCAAAGAGACCATGCACGACAAACAAGCTGCGCCTTCAGTGAGGAAAATTGCTGCGGATTACCGCTCCCTGCTAGCATCGCGCTATTTTCTGAGTTTTGCCAGTATCGGCTGGCTGAACTTCAGTCTGGTCGTCACCACCATCTCGCTGATGCCCTTTATCATGCAGGTTCAGATTGGCATGACCTCAGACGAATACGCCCTCTGGGCACTATTGCCGACCGCAGGGTTATTTGCCGGTGGTTTTCTGGTCAGCTGGCTGCGGCCAAAAATCGGCACCAAACGCATGCTGTACCTCGCACCTGCCGTGCATCTCATTGCGGCGGCCTGGTTAATTCTGACACCGCTGACACCATTGATGATGATGCTGGGTCAGTTCCTGATGGTGTTTGGCAACGGTATCGCAATGCCTTGTGCCCAGTCGCAGGTGATGCTGCCGTACCGCAAACAGGCTGGCACAGTGGCGGCGTTATCCGGTGGCGGGCAGATGCTGCTTTCAGCCCTGGTCAGTATGGCGCTGATCAAGCTGGGCATTCAGCAGGCCTGGCAGCTTGGCTGTGTGATCGGGATCTTTGCTCTGATTGTCACCCTGAATATCCGCAGCGGATTCCGCACGCCGTTACCTGACAGCCAGTAAAGAAAAACCTGCCCCCGTTTGTGTTAACAGGGGCAGGTCGTTCAGTCACAGTAAAACGAAAGAGTTAAAGAGTTATGATGAGCGCAGGAAATCGAGCATCCAGCGGGTGACCCTTTCACTGTCTACCGGCATGTCCAGCGACGTCAGTCCGGTATCCAGTACATTGGCCGGTAACAGCGCCTTTCTTGCCAGCATCAGGTCCCGCGAATAGGCCTTGCTGAATTCAGGGTGGCCCTGAATGCCAAGAAAGTGTTCTCCCACCTGCAGCATGTAATACGGGCAGAAATCACTCCCGGCCAGCACAGCCGTATCATCCGGTAACCTGACCACCTGATCCTGATGACTGACCAGCAAAGACAAATCCGGCGGAGACGCGGCATTTTCCGTTACTCCCGCCGGCAACGCATGCAGCGCATGTGTCGCCACACCAATCCCCCAGCCCTGCGGCGCCTGAATCACTTCGCCCCCCAGTGCTTTTGCAATCAACTGATGACCAAAGCAGATCCCCACCAGCTTCTTTTTACGGGCATGCAACGCCTGCACAAAAGCCAGCAACGGGGGGATCCAGGGCAGGTCATCGTTGACACTGTGACGACTGCCCGTGGTCATATACACATCGCATTCATCCACATCCTGCGGCAACTCGCCGTCCAGCGCCCGGTAAAAAACCAGTTCCGGCGCGTCACCGGCATCGCGCAGCAGCTGAGTGAACATCGCCGGATAATTACCGTGGTCGGCCTGCAAATCCTGCCTGACATCATCGCACTGCAGAATACCCATTCTTACCGTCATGGAGCCTCCTGGTGTCAGTGCTGCGGCAAGCGGCCCGTCACAGCGTCCACAAAAATCCGGCTGTATTGCTCGGCGCTCAGTGCGACAGGATTTCCGCCTGCCGACGGATCCTGCACCGCCATACTGCCGACGCGCTGCGCTTCTTCCACCGTGATATCGATATCCGCCAGCGTATGGGGGATCTGCAGCGCGGCACGGAAATCCAGAACCCAGGTCAGAAAGGCATCGAAACCGGGCTCGGGTAAATCAAGATAGCGGGCCAGATGGGTCAGCTTATCTTCAATCGCACTGCGGTTTGCCACCAGCACATAGGGCATCAGGATGGCATTCAGTAAGCCGTGATGCTTGTCGTATAACGCCCCCAGTGTGTGGGCGATGGCATGCATCCCGCCCAGGCCACGCTGAAAGGCAGTCGCGCCCATACTGGAGGCCACCAGCATCTGGGTGCGGGCCTCAAGGTTACTGCCGTCGGCAACCGCCTGTGGCAGGTAGGCTTTAATCAGCCGGATGCCTTCAAGTGCGATGCCTTCGGCCATCGGGTGATAACCGTTGGCACAATAGGCTTCAAGATTATGCGACAACGCATCCATGCCGGTCGCCGCTGTGATATGTGGCGGCAGCCCGGTCGTCACCGCCGGGTCGAGCAACACACGTACCGGCAGCATCTTAGGATGGAAAATGATCTTTTTGACGTGATTGGCCGTATCTGTGATCACAGATGCACGCCCGACTTCAGAGCCGGTCCCGGCTGTGGTCGGGATCGCGATAACCGGGGCAATGGCATCCGCATTGGCCTGCAACCAGTTATCGCCCACATCTTCGAATGCCCACAGCGGCAGTGACTGTCCCGCCATCAGAGCAATGGCTTTGGCAGCGTCCAGACTGGAACCGCCACCAAAGGCAATCACACCGTCAAAACCGCCCTTGCGGTACACAGCCAGGCCGTCGTCGACATTCTCGCCGGTCGGATTACCCTGAATCCGGCTGAACACCTCACAGCCAAGACCAGCTGCGCGGCATAACGCCACGGTTTCCGTCACCATGGGCAGGGCTGCCAGCCCGGGATCGGTCACCAGTAATGCGTTGCTGATCCCGGCGCCCTGACATGCCTGTGCGATCTGCTGTAAACAGCCTTCACCTACTGTGATTGGCGTTGGATAATTCCAGTTTCCTTTCAGCGACATCTTGCTCTCCTTAACGCCGGTTCAGGCCAGTGTTTTAATATGAAATGATTTCGGACGTGTCAGCGCCGCAAAGCCCAGAGCCGACAAAGTGCAGCCGCGGCCAGACTGTTTGACCCCGGTCCAGGCCAGCGCCGGATCGAGATAATCACAACGGTTAATAAAGAAAGTACCGGTTTCCACCTGCTGGCCTAAGGCAATACCCCGCTCAATATCACGGGTAAAAATACTGGCTGTCAGGCCGAAATCACTATCGTTCATCAGGGTGATGGCTTCTTCATCGCTATTCACTTTCATAATCCCGACAACCGGCCCGAACGATTCTTCGTACATCACGCGCATCGTATGATCAACCTGAGTCAGAATTTGTGGCGCCAGATAAGGCGATCCGGCCTGACTAAGCGGAAAAGCCTTTTCATCGATATGGGCCACCGCACCCTGGGCGATCGCTTCCTGGATCTGGCCGCGGACAAAATCAGCGGCACTGGTACGGACCAGCGGCCCCAGCGTCGTGTCCGGCTCATCCGGTCGGCCCAGCTGATATTGCCTGACGATCGCCACCGCTTTTTCGACAAAAGCGTCATACACAGAGGCGTGAACATAAATGCGTTCAATACCGCAGCACGACTGGCCACTGTTGAAAAACGCCCCGTCAATCACAGTGTCAGCCGCAACATCCAGATCGGCATCTTCGCGCACGTAAGCCGGATCTTTACCGCCCAGCTCCAGTCCGACCCCGATAAAACGGCCCGCAGCGGCTTGCTCGACCTGCGCGCCTGCCGGTACTGAGCCGGTAAAGGCGACATGATTCACCGCGTCAGACTGAATCAGTTTGGTGGTGTCCTCGTGGGTCAGATGCAAAAACTGAAACACTCCTTCCGGCAGACCTGCGGCATCAAACGCCGATTTCAGCCGCTCAGCGCACAAAGGCGTCTGCGCAGAATGCTTGAGGATGACACTGTTGCCGGCCAGCAAAGCAGGCACAATGCTGTTGATGGCCGTCAGGTACGGATAATTCCAGGGGGCGATCACTGCCACCACACCCACGGGCTCACGGGTGATATAACGGCTGAAGCCGGGCTTGTCAGGTAAGGTGATCGCGGCCAGCGCGGCATCGCTTTCTGCGATCATATGGCGGGCGCGTTCAGCCAGACCGGCAATTTCGCCCTGCGCATAGCGGATTGGCCGCCCCATCTGCCAGCAGATTTCCTGACCAATTTCAGCTTTATTGGCTTCAAACCAGTCAACCGCTTTGCTGCACATTGCCTGACGCTCGCTCAGTGCAACGCTGGCCCAGCTTTTCTGGGCACTTTTCGCCAGCGTCAGCGCTTGCTGAATCTCATCGCCAGAAGCAAGCGGACGCGTGACATACACACTGCCGTCTACCGGCGATATCGTTTGTTGCATTCGAGTCATGACGCATCTTCCTTAAATAATTTCGAAATAACGATCCATTTCCCAGTCAGTCACGTGTTTTCTGAATTCACGCTCTTCCCACTCTCGGCTAGCAGCAAAGTGCTCAACAAACTCATCACCGAACATGGTCCGGGCCGCATCTGACTGCTTAAACCGCTGCGCGGCATCCCAGAGCGTACGAGGTAATTGTAGCTCTGGGGCGTGCTGCTGGTCGTAAGCGTTGCCCTTCACCTGATCGAACGGTTCCCATTCCTGCATGATGCCGTACAGACCGGAGGCCACTGCAGCGGCCAGCGCCAGATACGGGTTAGCATCTGCCGCGCCTAAGCGGTGTTCGATGCGCTGGGATTGCTCACTGCCGGGGATCACCCGCAGGGCCGTGGTACGGTTTTCCACGCCCCAGGTGGCATCCGTCGGTGCCCAGAAGCCGGGGATCATACGGGTATAGCTGTTGATGGTCGGTGCAATCAGACACAAAAACTCAGGCATTAAGCGCTGCTGGCCGGCCAGAAAATGCCGCTGCAGCTTGCTCATATTGTGGGTTTGTGTCGGGTCATAAAACGCAGACGAGCCGTCTTTGTTTTTCAGCGACACATGAATATGGCCGCTCTGGCCCGGATAATCTCCCGACCATTTCGCCATGAAGGTCGCCAGCAGATCCCTTTTCTGGGCCAGCACTTTCATGAAGGTTTTGAACAAGGCCGCTTTGTCGGCCGCCGCTTCAGCGCCATCAACTGCAATGGCGGCTTCCAGTACACCGGGTCCGGTTTCTGAGTGAATGCCCTCAATCGGAAAATCCATCTGCTCACTCATGCCCAGAATGGCTTCATACAAGCCGGAATGCACCGAGTTGCGAATCATCGAATAGCCAAACCAGTCCGGTGTGATGGTTTCCAGGTTGCGGAAGCCTTTTTCTCGGGCCGAGTGCGGTGTTTCATTGAAAACGAAGAACTCATATTCCAGGGCGGCAAACACGTCAAAGCCCATGTCATTGGCTTTTTGCAGCACCTTGCGCAAGGTGCCGCGCGGGCAGACTTTTTCGGCTTCATCGGTAAATTCGGCAATAAACAGCAACATACCTTCTTCACCGTAAACCTCCCGGCAGGTGTGCGGCAAAATGCGTACCGGGGCGTCCGGGTAGCCGGTATGCCAGCCGGTATAACGGGTATTGTCGTAGAGCTGATCTTTAGAATCCCAGCCCAGCACCACGTCACAAAACGCAAACCCCTTTTCGAGCGATGAAAAGAACTTGGATTTCGACATATATTTCCCGCGCATGATGCCGTCGTTATCAAACAAGCCGACTTTCACGTGGGTCAGTGCGCGTTCTTCTACAATGGCCATGGCATCGGCAATCGTTTTCACTTCTCTGGCTTCCATGTGTACCTCTTTCATCAAGATGACTCGTTCCTGAGCCTGTTTGGAGATAGGTTCAACCCGGACGCGCTGACCGGCAGCGGCAGCCGCGTCCTCAAATGACATTAACTGAGTTCAGACTCTGCATCAGCAATCAGGTCAAACTCTTCTTCCGGTGCATTGGCGACAATACGGTGACGACTGTACAGCGCGAAGTAGGTCAGCATGACAGCGTAAAAGAGTGCGGACCACAGCGCCGCCTGCAGGCTCACCACGAAAGTGGAAGCCAGCGCAACCAGCGACAATGCCAGCGCAATGCCCGAGGTCAGGGTGCCACCCGGCGTTTTATAAGGACGTTCCAGCGCTGGCTCTTTGCGGCGCAGAATAATATGGGACAGGCTCATCAGAGCATAAGAGACAGTGGCGCCAAACACCGCCATGGTGATCATCAGATCCCCTTCGCCGGACAGCGACAACAGAAAGCCGATGATGCCGGGTACGATGAGTGCCCAGACCGGCACTTTACGCTCACCGGACAGCGACAGAAAACGCGGCAGGTAGCCGGCACGCGACAGCGCAAACACCTGGCGTGAATAGGCATAAATAATAGAGAAGAAGCTGGCAATTAAGCCAAACAGACCAACAAGGTTAACGAATTTCGCCGCCAGCGATTCTGTACCGTACACCGACTGCAAAGCACCGACCAATGGCGCACTGTGCGATTTCATCACTTCGGCTCCGGCTCCGCCCGGCACCAGAATCAGCACCACAGCGGCAAACACTATCAGTACCAGCATGGAAGCGATAATGCCACGCGGCATATCTTTGGCCGGATTGGTGGCTTCTTCCGCCGCCAGCGGCACACCTTCGACCGCCAGGAATAACCACATGGCAAATGGCAGTGCCGCCCAAATTCCCATGTAGCCTTCCGGCAAAAAGGCACTGGCGCCAGCGACATCTGAATTAACGGCAATATCAAAAAGGTTGTTGATGTCAAAATGCGGCAGCATACCCAGCGCAAAAACTATAATCGCAATCACCGCCAGCAAGGTGATCCCCATCATAATGCGCAGTGCTTCTCCGGCCCCCCACAAATGGATACCGACGAACACACAATAAAAAGCGGCATAGACTATCGGCCCGTCAATACCGATTAACTCATTGACATAGCCGCCGATGAAAATCGCAATCGCGGCAGGGGCAATGGCATACTCCAGCAAGATAGCGGTGCCGGTCAGAAAGCCTCCCCACGGGCCCATGGCGCGACGGGCAAAGCTGTAACCACCGCCTGCCGTGGGAATCGATGACGACATCTCGGCCAGACTCAGCACCAGGCACATATACATCAGCCCCATGACGACCGTCGCCAGTAACATACCGCCAAACCCTGCCCGCTCTAAGCCAAAGTTCCAGCCGGCAAAATCCCCGGAGATCACATAAGACACACCCAGGCTTGCCAGCAGTACCCAGCCTGCCACGCCTTTTTTGAGTTGCCGTTTACTTAAGTATTCGTCAGAAACGGTATGGGTTTCGACGGCTTGCTCGTTGCTGCCAGACATAACTTTTCCTTTTCTACAGTGAATGAAGTTAAATCGCACATCTTGTTAAGCTTTTGTTAACTTAATGGCGACATCTACTGCCCGGCAACAAGAATCAGTTAGGTTAAAACTAAGGTATAAATTTTATTAATAGTAACCGGCGTTTCCGTGACGACGGCCGTTATGTGATGAATCTTAAAAGGAAAATAGCCGACGTCTGTGCTCGCTTATGTGTGGTCGCTGATGCCGGGGCAAGCACGATTAACCGGCGAGTCGATGGCCTTGTGGGTGATATAGCAGACAGCCGGGCAGACACCAGATAGACGGGGAATTAAAGAAGTAGCTGAAGAAAAGTTTGTTCCGGCTCAGCTGTTATGCCGGAGTAAAAAAGACATGCTTCAGCAAGGAAGACTGTGCTTCCTTGCTGAAGAGTCCGTTAATCAGAAATAACTATCGTACCTGTCTTGCCAGCTTGAAAGCGCCGACCAGTCGGTCCAGTTTCTCTGCCAGACCGGCCAGATCCTGACTGGTTTTTTCCAGCTCCATGCTGGCATCCAGCCCGGCCTGCACCGCCTGATTCACTGTATCCATGTTGAGGTTGATTTCATTGGCCACGCTGGATTGCTGCTCTGTGGCCGTGGCGACCTGAGTGTTCATATCCAGAATCGCGACAACCTGACCCGAAATTTCTTCCAGCGCATTCAGGGCGTCTTCGGTGGCTTTGGTGCCTTCCTCTGTCAGGGACTTGCTGCTTTCCATGGCGTTCACTGCGTTTTTGGCTTCATGTTGCAGCTGGTCAATCATACGCTGGATTTCATCGGTGGACTGAGCCGTTTTGGTGGCCAGATTGCGCACTTCATCCGCGACAACAGCAAACCCACGACCGGCCTCACCGGCACGCGCTGCCTCAATGGCCGCATTCAGCGCCAGCAGGTTCGTTTGCTCGGAAATGCCGCGAATCACATCGAGAATCGAGCCGATCGACTGCGTTTTGTCTGCTAACGTCGCAATCACAGCAGACATGTTATTCATTTCACCGGCCAGATGATTAATGGTATTGGTCGCTGCTTGCAGCGTCTTGCGTCCGGCCTGAGTTTCGCTGTTCGCACTGCCTGCAGACTCTGCGGCACCTGCGGCGTTATTGGAGATTTCATTGATAGTCGCGATCATTTCATTCATCGAGGTCACCACCAGCAGCGTCTGTTCGCTCTGATCCTGCCCTCTCGATAAGGCATGTACTGACTGATCACGCAGCGACGCAGCAGAGCGTCCCAAGCCGACACCGGTATCAACCACCTGAATGATAATGTCGTTGATCTTGCCGACAAAGGTATTAAACGCCTCAGAAATACGGGCGATCTCATCATCTCCCTTGACCGGCAGACGCACCGTCAGGTTGCCATCGCCTTTGGAAATATCTTCCAGCGCCTGCTGCAATCCGGTAAGCGGCATGAACAAACGGTTCAGTATCCACATCAGAAAAGCCGCGCAGATGATAAAAATAATGATGATGGCGGTGAGCTGAGCAATCACAATTTCACTGGCGGCATTATCGACTTCGGTAATAGGAATGCCGACGTCAAACGCGCCGTAAAGCGATCCGTTCACGTACACAGGCATCATGATGTCGTATACCCAGACTTTCTGAACATCCGCATACCACTTGGAGTGTTTCGGTTTACCCTGCCCTGCCCCTTCCACTGTGTATCTGTCGTCATAGACTTTGTTCAGCTTTTGCGGATCACTGTGGGCAACGGCCGTAATGTTTTTATTAATCACCACGGCATAACTGATATCGCTGCGCTGCTTGAGCGACAACACCAGTGCCTGTAAATCGTCTTCCGGCTGCTGAGAATTCTCCAACACATACTCAACATTCTTTGCCAGTAACTCAGCTTGTACCTGCGATTTTTTCAGAATAATACTGTCTATTTCCTGATGAGAAATATACGAGGTCGACCAAATACTCGCTATCGCTGCAATGGCAAACATTGCACAGACAACCATCACTATAAATTTTTTCATTCAACGTTAACCCTGACTATGTGGATTTGTAAAACTCATTGATATCAAAGGAATAGATACATTAACGAACTTATTTTTGTTGTGCTGAACAATCCAGTGTTTGACCAGCAATGCGCGGCAGAAATGAGCAGACAAAATGCAAGCCTGATTTCATCAGACATGGGTTGCGATAATCCACTTTTTTAATACTTTATCTGCATAATTTGAGGTGAATGCACATTTTAACGCACATTATTCTTTTTAGGTATCAATATAAAAGGAATCAAAAAACCACCCATTAAAAATACATAACGGGCATAATTTAATCACATTCAAATGTTTCAGAACTCTTTTTAAATAACGTCCGCTAATAAATAGCTTTCACCCTTCCTTAAAACAGCAAGCTTCTTCCAGCAAACAGCAAACAGCAAACAGAGACACGTTTTCTATCGCCGTTCCCGCGATACTCTTGCTGGCACATTACACCTACTTTTAGCAGCTGATGGTGATCTGAATGAAACTGCTTGTCCTGTTATTCGTCCTGACGCTTTCGGCCTGTTCGTCAGAAGAACACATTGTTTTCAAAAGCGGCGAACATCAACTATCCGGGGTGTACCTGCCACCGACAGGGAGCCAGACTAGCAAGGCGGTGCTGCTATTTGTTCATGGTGACGGTGAAATGCCCTATGACGCTTACGGATATTACCCTTTGCTGTGGGATCAGCTCCGCGCCCAAGGGTACGCGATCATGAGCTGGGATAAACCTGGCGTCGGGCAATCAACCGGTAACTGGCTTGAGCAGTCGATGGCAGACAGACAGGCCGAAGTGCTTGATGCGATTCAATGGGTCCAGTCCCGCTATGGCTTTACAGCCCGGCAAACCGGTGTAGTGGGATTCAGTCAGGCTGGCTGGGTGCTGCCGTCTCTGGCCGTCGATCACCCGTCACAGTTTGGCTTTATGGTTGGTATTGGCTTTGCAACCAACTGGATTGAACAGAGCCGTTACTATACCCGGATCAAACACACTGAGGCCGGCGCAACGGAAGCAGAGATTCAGGCAGCCCTTCTGGCGTATGACGAGGAAATTGCCTTACTGCTTCAAGCCCCCGACTATACAGACTACCGGCAAGCGATGGGTGATCACGCCATGCCGGAAGACAGGTATCACTTTGTTCTGAAGAATCTGCAGTCAGATGCCCGTCAGGACTACCCGCAGATACATGCACCGACTGTGTTCATCTGGGGAGAGGATGATCTCAATGTCGATGCCCGGCTTGAGTTTGAAAGACAGCAGCGCGCTTCAAATCCTTTTGTCTCAACCCAACTGATCGCAAGCGGCAATCACGGGCTTTTGGATTCAACCTATTTTCCCAGACAGCGCATGGATACAGGGGATCTGCTCAAACTGCACTGGCTTGGCGAGTCGGCACTGGCGCCCGGTGCCATCCCAACGCTAATCCACTGGCTGAACCTGCAGACACAGCAAACGGCTCACTCACCCTGGCTGAGCCTGCTCCAGACTGACAGTACGCATAAACCCAGACCAGCAACCCTACCGCTATAGCGAGGAGGCTATCGCGAGCGAACCAGGACCAGCCATCACCTTGAAATTCGATGCACAAGCGAGCATAGTGGCAATCACGTTCACTTCGCCTTTACAGCCATGAAGCAGACTGCGGATTCTTTTGATATCTCAACATCGCTCTATGAACTCGTGCCCGAGAGCACACTGCTCGCGCCGTTGGCGGACAATGTACGAAAGCGCTTCGAAATGGCTTTGCAGCTGATGCACAGCACGCTCAGTGACAGGCTGACCTGGGAGCAAATTGCCAGCAGAAGTGCCATATCGCCCTTTCATTTTCACCGGCAGTTTACTCAGTTATTTCATGAAACGCCGGGACAATATTTACACCGCATCAGGCTGCAGTACGCCATCTCGCAATTGCTGATGTCACAAAACAGCTCAATTACCCAGATTGCGCTGTCTTCCGGCTATTCCTCATCTCAGGCATTGGCAAAAGCACTGAAACGGGAAACCGGCTATCAGGCCAAACACATCAAAGCGTTAGGGCAAACAGGCACGCCAGATCAAACCATCGCTTTACTCAGGAAACTGGCGCATCCCAGCCAGCACCGCACCTGCGAAGTGGTACAGCCGCCCATTGAACAGCAGTTGGCTTCATCTATGCCTTGTGAATTAATCTGGTTTCCGGCAAGAGGGATTTACACGCAGACAGCTCACAGAGGAGACTGGCACAGCCTGTTCAATCAACACGGGCAGCAGACGGCCAAAATGCTCTGCGCCACACCCGTGCTGGAGCTGGATCGCCCCTGGCATGACATCACATCCGTCACAGGAAAATGGCGAACACCGCCAGAGCCAAACGACCATCTGATTGCAGAAGGCTACTATTTATGTAGCAAAGTCCGCGTCGCCTCTGACATTGCTTATCTCAATGCCATAGAGAGCCTGTTCCGGCAAGCCGAATTGCTTGGCTATCGCCTCGACAATAACGGTAGCCTTATCGAAATACTGCTGGATATGGATACCCGCTTAACGGGCACAGCCGGTTTTCATTTTCAGATTCCGGTTCAGTTGGCG
Organism: Photobacterium sp. SP02; assembly: GCF_038519165.1. NCBI lineage: Bacteria > Pseudomonadati > Pseudomonadota > Gammaproteobacteria > Vibrionales > Vibrionaceae > Photobacterium > Photobacterium sp. SP02. Next base: position 19,078 of record NZ_JASJOJ010000035.1, on the reverse strand, counting down.
CAACTGCAGGATGAGTGATTTGCAGTAATAACGAAATACCGCCTCAGCAGGCCCTTACTGAATCAAACCACCGCCATCCACATCAATTGAGGTGACGAATACGTCGGCTGTGCCGACTTGGATGCCGAGGACCTGACTTAAAAGGACATCGTCAATAATCGGTGCAAGTACGGTTAAAATAATATCTCCAATCAAGCTCTTAATAATTGGAGATAAAGAGCCAGTAAGTAAATTAACAATATTAGTAACAACAGATAAAATACTTCCGTCACTTGGTTCAAGGGATACTTCCAGTGTTAAATTACTAACACCGTCTTTTAAAGCTCCCCCCAGACCGCCTCCGATTCCCTTCTCAACAAAAGGCATTTCCGAACCATTTACATTTACATAATGTTCAATATAATCGTTTTCTTCAATTGGTAACGATGCTAATACATTGATCGTTAATGATTCTTCAACATTAATAAGCCCTAATAACTTCAATGAAATATCTGCACCTATTTTTATTGGACTATCAACATTTAGGTCACTTAGATCTCCTGGCACACCACCATCGCCAATATAAATATTTGCAACACTGGGTTTCGTCGCAAATAACAAATTCACACCTTCGCTATTCATTGAGCAACCATTCGCGTCTAAAAGTTTAGTTTCAGCTTGAGCTGCAACCACTTTCAAGCCAATCGTGCTAGTATGCAGATCAACACTCAAATTGACTAAGTTAAGTAAGTTTACACTGACTTTATCTGTCAATATCGAAGGAGAGGGAATAATTGTGGCTTCTGTATACAGGTCAACCTGAGCTGTCTTTGCTGAAGCAACAAAATCACTTTCACTAGAACCAGGAAGAATCCCATAATTAAACTGTGGAGGTTCTATCACTTTTAGAGCGGTTTGCAATCCAACGATACCCAAGGGATTCACATTTAAATCAGGAATACTAATAAAATTATCTTTATTTGAAGCATAAATAGCTGCGGACACTAAATCATACAATGCAATTTGGCTTGCCAGAGCGGCACGTTTCACTTCGTTATTCATTGAGTCATCTGCGCCAGCAGCTAACTTAATAATTTCTGACAAAGAAAGTTCTAAACTGTCCACATTGGGTAATGTAAGTAAATCCTCTAATCCATTAGTAGCATCAACAGCAAGCACTTGTGTATCATCAATTGCCTCAATACTCGCTGAAATAAAATCGGCAACACTTATTTTTGTAGCCAAAGCATCAGTGAGTGTGCCAATAGAAACATCAGCATCAAGAAGCCCTTCTTCTCTCATGACATACAACAATTTACTTAATCTTATTTTTGTTCCAACCAGACCTTCATACGACGCTACAGATAGCTGTAATGGATTTAATTCATCATCAAGAATTGCACCTAATATCGAATTAGCCGAATCCTTAAAGTTAGTATCTATTAGCTTTGAACCTACACCAAATTCAACATTCGTTGTTTTATACACCGCCGCCGACGCACTCAGGGTGACATCGTTCGGGTTATACAGCTGGGAAATCAAACTGCCGGGTACGGTTTTACTGATGGTGACTCTGCCGGCACTTTTGACTGTGGTGCTCGCCGGTTCGAATTCCCATTCATTGCCGGCAATCTGCGCGGCACCGAATTCAATGGTGGGGTTGGATGCCGTGGTATCAAAACCGTTTGCTGCCAGATTCTGTTTGACCAGTGTCTCAAGGGCATCTTTATTATTGATTCCATCGATATAGCAGGCACTTCGCCCTAAGCTGAGTGCGGCCAAATCGGCCTGTTTCTGGAGCTTGCGTTTTTCCATATACAGGCGGCCGGTGTCGACGGCCATTGCCAGGAACAGCACCATGCTGACCATGAGTAAAATCAGACCGATCCCAACCGCGCCGCGCTGGCGGGATCTCCGGGAAAAACGACCAGGCGATTTTGATGGACTCAACATATCCTAGCTCCTCATGGCGACGGTAAGTGATAACACTGATAGCTCAGTGTGTCGCCTGTGCTGATGAATCAGCGTCATGTTCCGTTTGGTGGATTCCCGCCTGCGCGGGAATGACAGGTCAGTACGTGAAAACAACAAGTCAGTACACAAAAATAACGAGCAAGTGCACCAAGTTCGTGTAAGTCCGGTTTTTGATTCACCATTAACTGCCACCAAAGTTGTCTTTAATAAATTTATCCGGAATCGGGTGGCTGAAGCTTTGCTGCATACGCTCTTGGGTTGCCTTCGCGGCTTCCGGCGTCAGGGTATCGGTCTGGGATGTTGCCATCTGGCCGCGCGTCTGCATATTCAGCCAGAGCTGCGTCATGTTCTTGCGCTCACTTTTCATCACAGGTTTTAACTGCGCTGTAGTGGTTGCCGGATACGCACTGATTTTTCCCGCTTCTGTCGCTGAAGGTGTTTCTGCGGCCTGCGTCGGTATTGTTTCTGCCATAACCGGCGCGGCAGTGCCTGCAAGCGCAAACGCCATCGCAGTGATCAAAGAGGTGTATGTCCTTTTCATCACAAAGCTCCTGTACTTTCTTTGCCCGATTGAGAAGGATCCAGCTGCAACGGCCTGAAGGCAGTAATGGCATCCATCATTTCCTGCTGATCGGCATAGTCCCATTCAAACCGGGAAGCCAGCGTCGCAGCCGCTTGTTTCTGGTTGGTTTTCAATAAAACGAACCACAGATTTTTCGCCGCATTCGGATGCAACGGATTCAGCTCCAGCGCGGTTAACAATTCATCTCTGGCTTTCTGATCCTGCCCTGTTACCAGCAGCAAAAAGCCAAGATCATTGCGGACATCGGCTTCAACCGGTGCAGCTTTGGCCGCTTTTTCCATCCACTTCATGGCGTCCTGCATATTGCCCTGATACGAAGCGATCAAGCCCAGGCCGTGATACGCACTGCCCGCAAGGCAGGTGTTCAGCATCTCTTTATATAAAGCGGACGCTTCATCCCATTTACCCAGTTTGCGGTAGCTGTTAGCACGCATGATTTTCACGCTCAGGCCATCCTCATCCAAGTCATCCAAAGCCGCCAGTGCCAGATAATACTGGCCTTGATCCATTTGCTGTTTCACCATCGACAGCTTCATGCCGTCTTTGGCGATCAGTGTTTCACCACAAGCGCCAGACTGTACGGCCTTGTTTGCCGTTTGCTGGGCCGTTTCTTCCTGAGGCGAACCGGAGCAGGCAGTCAGCGTTATTGCCAGCAGGCCGCCTGTCCAATAGCGGTAATGCCTGATAAATCTGTTGCTAAACTGACTTTTCATATCCACATCCTTGTCATTCTTAGTGTTACTTTACCGCCGCACGTTAATGGCAGAAGGCATCAACTGCCAATCGCCTTGATGAGTGCCATGAACCCCGGTCCGGCTAGCACGACAAACAGCGCCGGAAACAGGAACACCATCATGACCACCGACATTTTCCCCGACAGCTTGGTGACTTTTTCATGCAATTGAGTACGTCGTCTGTCCTGTAACAACTGAGATAACTGATTCAGCGAAGCCGACATATTGCCGCCGGTTTCAGATACCTGCGCCAGCATGGTTAGCAAATCCTGCATGCCGGTGGAATCATTCACACTGGCCACTTCGCTGAAAGCAGAGGAACGTTCCTGGCCCGCTTCAATTTTGCTGAGTACCAGCTTCAGTTCCTTGTTCAGTTCTGGGGTCAATTCCGACAGTTCGCGAGTCAGGGTGCGCAACAAACTCTCCAGCGACAAACCGACATCCCACAAAATTTTCATGACCTGCAGGCCGATGATCATTTCTTCATCAATAATCCGGGTGCGCTTGGCGGCTTTTTTCTTAAGCCATTGAATGGTGAGATAAGCCGTGCCGAGCGCACTGATAAACACTAAGCTGATTTTATTGTTCACCGAGGCATCAGCCTGGATAAGCTGGCTGGCAAATACCAGCTGAACGGCACACCACACGGCAGCCATTCTGAACACGGCCAGTGTCTGCTCGCGGTTGGAGATGTATCCGGCTTTGCGCATCATCTCGAGAATCTCGCTCAGAAATGAAGCATTGCGCCGCTTGGTTTTGCCCCACAGCATCTGGCCAGTTTGAATCACACGCTCACCGGGTGTCTTACCCAGCGATTTGGCAAGGTTTTGCTCTACACTGCGTGCTTTTTGTAATTTGACTGACCAGTACATCAAACCGGCCCCGCCTGCAGTGAGCAATAAACTGGCAATGATCAAATAAGCGGTGACTGTCATTGTGTTTCCCTACCTGTACTTCTGTATCACTGACACTGGCGGCATGAACCCAGCCAAACCGCCTTATAACGACCGAACCATGCGCCACAACACCAAAGCGCCCAGTACCTGCGCCCCAATGCCCAGCATCAGCGCCTGCCGGCCTGACTCATCGGCCCACATAGACAACAACTGCTGAGGATTAGACACCAGCATATAAATTGCCATGGCCGTCGGTGCTAACCCCATCACCCAGGCTGTCACCCGGGTTTCCCCTGTCATTGACTTCAGTTCCCGCTGGCTGCGTTCCTGCTGATGCAGCAGCTCAACCAAATTCTCTAATGCCGCCGTCACGCTGCCGCCAAACTGATGATTCACCTTAAACACAGAGCCAAGCAGCGCAAATTCCTGTACACCGGTTATTTTTGCTTCTTTATAAAAGGAGTCATAAAGCTCTGTGCCCAGACTGGTGCGCTGAACCGCCCGTTGGGCAACACGGTGTAAAGGATTATTCATCGCGGGCAGCACCTGCTCGACCGCTTTATTAAGTGACATACCTACATGTACACGACGATTGAGGTGATCAATAAAACCAGGTAGCTGCTGAAGAATCCTCCGGCGTTTATTGCTTTTTCGGATCTGCCCCAGCAGCAGAATAAACCCCACAGAAACAAGCAACCCAATGCCCAGCCCGCCAATACCGGACAGGCGCGCCAGCACGAAAGGCCCGCACAACAGGCAAGCTGCATACACCACCAGCATGTAAGCCGATGTGCTCAACCCCAGTCGCTGCCAGTTTTCCAGCATGCGATCCTTACGCTGGACAGGCCGTTCGTCTGCGCCCTGTTTCCGGGCTTTCTCTGTGGCAGCTTTTTCTGTCGCAGCTTTGGGGCGCCTGGTGGCAATCACCATCAATACGCAGCTGGCAAACAGCAATACTACCGCGATAAAGATCGCGCTGTTCATAGCCCCTCCTCCAGCTTTTTACGCAGGTGGACTGACATAGCATCAACGGGCAGAAAATCTTCCGTCTGCTGGTTATATTTATACAGTTCCTGAATACGGATCTGATCGTCCGCCACGTCCTGAACTTCAACAATGTGAGTAATGACCCGCTTACCGTTTGGCAGGCGTGAAACCTGAACAATCATATCCAGCGCAGTGGCAATAATTTGTTTAATCAGCGATTCGGTAGAGGTGAAACCGGCCAGTGTGACCATCATTTCCAGTCGCACCAGCGCATCGCGCGGCGAGTTAGCATGCAGGGTACTCATCGACCCTTGGTGGCCTGTGTTCATCGCCTGCAACATATCCAGCACTTCGCCACCACGGCTTTCACCCAGAATGATGCGATCAGGCCGCATCCTCAGGGCATTTTTAAGCAAGTCTCTGGCGGTAACTTCGCCATGGCCCTCTGAGTTCGGCGGACGGGTTTCCAGACGGACAACGTGCCCGTTTCTGAGCTGCAGTTCGGCGGCATCTTCAATGGTTACAATACGTTCGCCGGTATTGATGTACTGGCTGAGAATATTGAGCAAGGTGGTTTTACCAGACCCCGTTGAACCACTGATCAGAATATTAAAACGCGATTTCGCACAGCTTCTCAGCAACTGATGCATGGCAACGCTCATGGCGCCATTTTGAATTAAGGTATCCGCCGTCAGACCTTCCTTTTTAAATTTCCGGATCGACAGACAAGGGCCATCAATAGACAAGGGCGGGATCACCGCATTGATCCGGCTGCCGTCAGGCAAACGGGCATCCACCATAGGGTTGGATTCATCAATTCGCCGGCCAATTGGCGAAATCATACGGCGAATCACCCGCAAAACATGCTGATCATTCATGAATCTCAGGGAAATCCGGCTTAACTGACCACTTCGCTCAACGTAGATATTTTTCGGGCCGTTAATCAGAATATCGTCGATGTTTGGGTCATCCAGCAGGTTCTGTAACGGGCCAAAACCGACGATTTCATCCATCAGTTCCGTGACCAGTTCCTGCATGTTCAGATGTTGATTCAGTTCCTTATGCTGTTGAAAATACTGGCGAACATAATCATGAACATGTGGCTGCATTTCCTGACGTTCCATCTCGAACATCAGGCCATCTTCTTCCAGCTGCTCTATGATGTAGCGGTGTAATTCCGCTTTCAGAGCCAGCGTCGATTCTTCCTGCTGAATCACCAATTCCCTGCTTGGCCACACCATTTCACTTCCCATACCGACTCCTTGATTTGAGAAATCACCCAAGAATTCTTACCAGCCCAGAGAAAACTGCCAGCGTGATTTTTCTGTCGACAGCCAGAGCAATTTCTCAACCGCCTTCATGTACAACCTGAACTCACCGCTGGGCGGAAACAGTGCGTTAGCATTGATGTCAGTGATGACTGCATAGGTGTATGGCAAATCGCCGCGAACTAAGATGGGGAGCTGATTCTGAATCATCTCTTTCCCTGGCATCACCTCAGGGGAAAAAGGCGCCAGCACTAAATTCACGCTGCCCGGCCTGATCCCCTGGAGATAAAGTAATTCAGCCAGATCGCAGGCGCTTTTCAGACTGACGTTTTTCTGATCGGCCAGCAGCCAATGCTGATCGCAGCGATTGACCATGAAAAACAGCAAAGGACTGGGTGGCATACCGGTGAGATTAATAATGATATTGCTGTACATATCCTCCAGCAGGTCCATCACTTCCACCAGCGCTTCCATGGTCACAGCACTGTAATTGTCCGAGTCCGGCATGCCAATAACATGAATGCCAGCTCCGGCGTCCAACTCTTGCTCTTCCAGCCACTGCGCACTGAGGTAATCTTTCTTCTCCAGCAAGGTGAGAAAATCAATACGGTCACCGCTGCCCAAATAAGATGAGACATCGCTGTAAGGTCGCCCCAGATCCAATAACAGGACAGGCTGTTTGTGCTTTCGTTGCAGTTGTGACGCTGTGGTTATAGCCAGTAACGCACCATCACAATCATTACGCGGCGATAGCAGCGCTAAACGCGACGTGGCGTCAAAAGACGTCATCTGCGTCAGGTGAATGATCAGATCTGTCAGTCCTTCCAGCTCACACCAGTGAAGGTGTTTGCGTACCTGCTGGTTTTGCTGAATGCCATGCCAGTGCGCCTCTGGTGTCAGATCCACCAGAATGACGTGCCGGGGCGCAAAGTTGTCCATCATGCTGTCGATATCGGGCATTGGCCAGTCAGAGGCCACTAAGATCAGAATACGCGTCTGTTTCCAGGCCAGGTTAGAGCTAAGATGAGACGCATCCTCTATCCATGTCAGCGTACACCCTTCCGGGATCGCTTCTGACACATCCAGTTTGGCGTGATGATCCGCCGTATAGGCCATAAGCTGCATCTTAACCCTCCCCTGCAAAACCCATTTTTACGGGTAGTTCTCTGGGTTCAGCATCCAGAAAAATTAATTCGAAAAAGTTGGGTTTAAACTGACGATACATTTCGCCCGGTAACGGTGGTAGTGGCGCATTACTGGCAAAGGGTTTCACCAGATGAGGCGTAACGACCATCATGAGTTCTTTGTCATTGTCCTCTAACCGGGTTGAGCGGAAAAAAGCGCCAAGAATAGGAATGTCACCCAATCCCGGAAAACGGTTGGCATTTTTGATAGTGCTGCGGCTGACCAGCCCGCTGATCACAAAGCTTTCGCCATTGCCCAGCTGGACTGTGGTGTCTGTGCGGCGTACTGACAGTCCCGGCACTATCACACCGGAGGCCTGCACACCCTGGGCATAGTTCAGCTCACTCACTTCAGGGGCCACTTTCAGCATGATGCGATCGCCCGACATCACAGTCGGCGTCAGATTCAGACGAACCCCAAATTCTTTAAACTCAATGCTGATGTCATCATCACTGGTGCTTTTCGGATACGGAAATTCCCCACCGGCCAGAAAGGTCGCCGTGTGGCCGGACATAGTCACCAGGCTGGGTTCGGCCAGCGTGTAGGCAAAGCCGTTGCTGTCCAGCGCACTCACTGTGCCGAGAAAATGATCCGCCACATTGCCGATCACCAGATTGAACGCATCGCCACTGGATAAGAAGCTGCCACGAAAACCATTGAACGAAGCGCCTGTAATCGCGCTGGCATTGCCAATGCCCCAAAACGTACCGCCAGTGCCCTGTTTACCGAAAAAGAAGCCGGCTTCCTTGAGCGCACTTTTACTCACTTCGACCACTTTGATGTCTGTCTGCACCTGAATATTGGATGTCGCAACATCACCGGGATTGACAGAAATACGGTGGCGAACGGGCTCATAAGCTCCCTGCTCCCAAATCAAAAGAGAAGTCGACCCTGTCTGTTTACCTGTCACCAGTAACTCAGAGGTACTCAATACTTTGACGCCCGCCACAGAGGGTTCGCCAATGGCTGCCCGCTGAATGCGTTTTCCGGAATGGACAGTCACTTGCTGACCCACATCCAGTTGAAAATCACGGGCATTGACGGACAAACTCAGGCTTAAACCCACCAACAAACATAATCCATTAACAAAACGCAGCATTCACTCTCTCCCTGTCAGTGACTGGTGCGAACCAGAGTTCGGTTCTCGCCCTGATACACCTCAACCCGAGGTGCAACGTAACGGTATTTCACCGGAGTCGGTTTTTTCACTTCCACTTCTGCTTCGCGGTAGCCACCCAGTGTTTTTAATGAGATGACATAACTGTCGTCCTGTTTAACATCTTCAGGCTCTTTGACCGTTGAATGGCTGGGTGCTGTCATCATTACAGCAGGCGCACCCTGTGAGGTACTGGCTGTTTTCTGCGAAGAAACAATGACTTTAGGCGCCTGGATAACGCCCGCTTTTTGATTGGCACCAAGTGGCTGATCAGGAACCGGCGAGTAAGCCATCATGCTCTCTGTGTCAGCCGTTAACTCAACGGCTGGCGCCAGCTCCTGAGTGCCGACCACCGCCAGCCTGAGCTGCCCCGTGGTTTCTGCCAGCAACAGCTGAGGCGTATCTGTGGCAGGAACGGCCAGCACGACAGTTCTGGCCTTATCGTTGATTTGCTTCTCTGTTTTTTTGCCGTCGAAGTTGAGTTGATCCCCGACAGCCAGCACTTCTACATTACTCAGAATGCGCCGGGCAGTACTGTTGTCGCCCGATTCCTTATTAGCGCGGAGCAGGTAAATCACATCCACCCGATACCCGGGATGAACATGGCCGCCGACTGTGGTCAGTTCGCTGGCTTGAATTGCAATCGCGCGGTATCCCTGAGGCAGAGACTGTGCAATGGGTAACTGGCCCAGCAACAGCGCAGATTTGAGGCGGGTTCCTTTCACAACAGACAATTTCAACTGCCTGCCGATAAAGGGAGAATAATCGCGAATGTCTTCGGCGGTGGCATCGGTCACTTGTGTGGCGACCAGCATATCTTCGGTCAACACAGCCTGTTTCGGTACATCATTAGCGAAAGCCCAGACAGTCACCACAGGCTTAGAAACGGAAACCGCTGGCGATGAGGCTTGCGTTGAGGTGCGGCCACTCAGGGTAACCCCGTACCAGCCAATTAAGAGCGCCATTACCAATAAGACGGCTGCGGCAATTTTTAACGTGCGTCCCTGCATTTTACCCTCACTCTACTCTCGCTGTCTGACAGCATAGTTTAAGAAATGCTAACAAAGCGCATTTCTATAAATTTAATATTGCCGTCGATTTTAATTCGTCCGGAACAGGCAAACCGAAAGACGGTAAGAATGGTTTGTTCTTATAGTTATAGATGATGGTGACTTTACAGCAAAATGTATCTGAATCGATATTGATTGAAAGGTTATCATCCAGGCTCTGCCCGAAGAGTGAGCCTCTGCCTGAATTTGATCCGGTATAGTTTTTTATTAATGACTCTGCAGATTGCTCAATATGATCTTCCAGTTCGCTGCTGTCGCAAGCACCGCCGTAGTAACAATTCTCATCCACATAGGAAATACTCTTGCGAAGCGCTTCTTCTGAAACATAATTCAGCATCTGAATGGAAACAAAAATAAGGCTGTACTGGGCAACGGCATAAAAAATCATCAGCACAACAGGCAGAAGCAAGATGGTTTCCAGAGCGGCAGAGCCATGCTGCTTTATCCGTTTGATCCTGAAGCACTTCTTTCTTATAGAATCCATAACGATACAACCACCCCAACCAACAAGCTTGGTACAAAGGGAGCTTCCTTCTGGCTACGGGCAAACAACCACCAGTACACTGCGAAGCAGACAAATGAATATAAAAGAACATCCAGCATCTGAGTGAAAGACAATATTAATGCCATGATTAACAGTATTTTCACGTCAGATGCACCAAATACATTCTTTACAAAGCCAGGAAAAGTAATCAAACTCACCAATAAAATTGAACTGAAAGTCTCATAAAAACCAACACCGTCCATTAATAAACAATAAGTAATAGCGAGGAACAGCATTGTTACAATGAGGTAATTTGAAACTTTCCTTTCATACAGATCCTGAATAGCACATAACGACAATAACAGAATAATAGAGTAGTAAAACACTTACTTATTCTGAAGTTATCGTTGCTGTACTAATTGCCGTATTAAGCTTGTTTGATGCTGCAGTGAATGCCCCATCAATGTCAAATAAACTGATAGCTCCAACCACCAACGCCGAAATCAACACATACTCAATCGCAGAGGCACCCTTTTCTTCTTTGATCAGACGCTGAATAAAGTTTGTTGTGTGAATCCAGGCTAATACTAAATACTTCATGGAACATCCCTCACTTTGGTTAAGCATTCTTGTAGAATAGTTTTTCTCTTCTCTGTCTCAAATATTAGATTCTGTACAAATTTTGTGTGAAAAAATTATTGTGTTACTTGAACTTTTTTTCATAAGCACTGTGTTTTTTATCTGATACCGACTTAATAAAATGTAATTCGTCAATAAACTGACACACCAGCCCTACCCCATAGCCTGCTTGTTGCCTGGCTCTTTCTCTGCAATATCAGGCTGTTGCCAAATTTCATCGCTCTGTGCGGGTGCAGGGTCATAGTGAGCAAACTGACGTTTGCCCTGACGCTTAGCCTGGTACATGGCTGAATCCGCCCGCTTAAGCAGTGTCTGCGCATCTTTCGCGTGAACCGGGTATCGGGCAATCCCTATACTGGCCGAGACGCGGCACTGGTTGTCACCAAAATTAAAAGGCACGGTCAGAGTGTGCAGCAATTTTTCAGCAATGGTTTCCATTCTGAACGTCAACTCTTCATCGTTATCCCCCCAGGTAAGAATGGAGGGATCGCGGCGCTCAGACTCATCTTCATCAAAGACAATATCTTTGGCGGGCTTATTGATCTTTACTGCGTATTCACCCAGTGGCACCCAGACAACAAATTCGTCGCCGCCAAGGCGAAAGACTTCATCTTCCACCCTGAGACATCCCCGCATCCGCTTGGAAGCGTGCTGCAGCAAGGCATCACCCACATCATGGCCGAGAGTGTCATTGACCTGCTTAAAACCATCCAGATCGATAAACATGAGTCCGAACACTTTGTTCTCTACGTCCGGCGCAGAAAAGGCGGCTTTGAGCACTCGGTTAAGCGCCCGAGTGTTTGGCAAGCCTGTCAGCTTGTCCTGCAAAGCGGCCTGTTCCATTTGGCGCTGCCGTTCAATGACATCCGAAATATCCCGCTGTGTGCCAATCAGGCGAGATGCGTCATTAAATAACCCCTGCACCACCAACTCTAGCACTCTGGGTTGCCCGTCCAGCGGATCAATCATGTCGATAAGCAGCGTCTGCTGCTTGTTTTTACCCGCGATCTGTTTCAAGCGGATCACCTTGTCGCCATCACCACTTTTCAAACGCGACATCCAGTCACTCAATGCCAGCTTACTGCCGACGCGAATACCATAGAGATCATACAGATAAGGGCTCCATTGCAAGGTGTCGGCATTCACATCCCATTCCCAGACACCAATGCCCGCCACAGAAGTTGCCAGGCTCATTCTTTGATTGGCACGGGCAAGCTCACGGTGAACACGGGAACGACGGCTGTGCTGCTTCCACAGCAGGCTGATAACAGACAACAGCAATGCAGCCAGTACCAAACCTGTCAGTACCAGCCAGAAGAAAGGAAAATTGACATGAAGTGAAAATAGATCTCCCGATGCCGAAATGATATCGGACAGACTACCAATGCCGTTTAAGACAGAACTCAGAAAAAATTCCAGCGAATTCATGATAGGTACACACTTCCATTTGTGTCTGCTGCGATAACCTCTGAAATATCAGACCCGTTTCATCCGATAGCGGTTGTGATTGATTATTTGTACTCAGATCACTCTGGTATTTTTTTGCCGCTATTGATAAGTTCAACCTAGTCTACGCTGTTGATAATTGCCAAAATAGAATGCGGAAATTGTTTTATATGCTGGGTGGGAATCACACTTATTCTATTTAGAATCAAACAGTAGTCGGCTTTTAACCGGCATACAGTTCTTTATCCAGCCAGGGCAAAGCATCCCGAATCTGAGGAAAAAATCGTTCGTTGATAATTTGACGGCTGTCTTGCGCCAGAATGTGCGGCAGCTTTCCCAACTCATTGTGACGACAGACCAGTGTCAGATTGCGATAAAAGGGTTCTTCGCACGGAAGAGGGAGACAGGTGAGTGCTTCATTGGTCAGCCCGTACTGAAACATACAAAGCGGTGTCGTGATTGTCCAGCCAAGTCCGGCCGCCACACTGGATAACACGGCAAACGTATTATCCAGTTGCATCCTCACCGGCACGTTCATATCCAGGCGGCGTAAGTAGCGTTCAATCGTCACGCCTATCAGCGAGTCACTAGAGTAGCGGACAAAATCAAGCTGTTTTGCGACTTGCTGTAATCCCTGATACTGACCGGCGAACTGGCTGGGTATGACCAGAACAAAAGGTTCCCGTAACAGGCGGTAGCGGCTGAGGTGCTCGTTATTTTCCAGGGCATCGTCAGAAATAATAATATCAACGTTGCGTGAAAGCAGCGCCTGGGCATGCATGTGGGATCGGCCAGTGTTGATAGTCCAGTTTTCTGTATGCCGTTTAATAACCTCAACCAGAGGCTGTCCTAACGAGGTGGCCAGTGAATCAACCATGGCAATGCGTAATAAATGCAGTTTCTGAAAACTGCTTTTCGTCATCACGCCGTGTGTTTTTTCTGCTTCAGCAAGCAAATGGCATGACTGATCATAAAAATAGCGTCCGGCGACGGTCAGCTCAACCGGGCGAACGCTTCTGTCCAGCAGCGTCACTTTAAGATTGTGCTCAAGAGAGGAGAGTGTCTGAGAAACGGAGGACTGTGTGAGGCCCAGTTGGTTAGCCGCCATCGTCATGTTGCCTGACTGCGCGGTAGCAACAAAGACTTCTAACGAGCGAAGATCAAAACCCAATCCTTTCAATGTAGCCATCCTTTATCCAACAGAGATCCCGCAGAGAAACCTGTTAACTGCTTGCCAAACCGACTTACGACCAAAAGTTCAGAACAAAGGCAAGCGCAACAATACGCCAAAAATAACCTAAGGGCATAACTGACAAGTTAACATTCCTAATCAGCAAAACTATCAGTTTTACTCTGCTTGTTACAGTGTTTAAGAAACAGGTGGCAAGATAAGTAAGTGGAATAACAAACAAAGCGGCGAAATCGGAAAGATAGCCGTGTCAGCAATCATGAAGACAAAAAGCGGAGGGGAAATTGCCACCATTTACAAAAATGATGGCAATAGATTCTCTATTTACCGGCAGCGGCAACAAAAGCAATCTCTACCAGGTAATCCGGGTCAGCCAGTTCAACTTTCACGCAGGCGCGGCTTGGCGCAGCGCCTTCTGGCAGCCAGGCGTCCCAGGCCGCGTTGAAAGCAGCAAGGTTAGCCCAGTCGGTAATATAAATAGTGACAGACAAAATACGGGACTTATCACTGCCCACGCTTGCCAGCATGGCTTCTGCCTGAGCAAAAACCTGTTCTGCCTGACCCGTAATATCAGCACTGGTATCAGATTCAGGGACTTCGACAAAGTGAGCAATACCATTGAACACAGTGACATCAGACCAACGTTTTGTTGGGTTAATTCGCTGAATATCCATTTTAATTCCTTAACTGACGTGAAAAGCCCAACAATGTATGTTTTCTGCCGCGATGAATCAATCGAAGATGCTGTTTTTGTAATTGTTCGTCCGCAAGCGGTTGACCGCCAGCTCCGACAACTGACTAAAACCAAGGGCGGCTTCGCCAACGAAACCAGCTTGCTGAAGCTGCTTTATGCGTGGATGTTAAAGGCTTCCGATAAGTGGACGCATCCGGCACAGAACTGGAATCTGACGTTATCCCAGTTGAGCCTCCACTTCCCGAACAGGGTCGATCAATCTGTGGATTTGTGACTTACGCTGACAGAGAACTATGAACACCCTCTCAGCGAGAAGCAAAATGGCAGTCAAACGTCGGCAATGATCCTTATCTTTGGTTTTATGTATATTTTTAATGAGGCGACGTCGCTCTGCCCGGTCGGGTAATGTTAGAATCATGGCACTCGGTACTGTTTTGTGAGTTTTGGATGTTTGGCGACTGATCAGATCGCACAAACGCTACCGAGTTCCCTTCAATTTCGACTTACCTGTGATCTACATTTAGGAACAGTTATTTAGGGAAAAATTAAACTTTACTTTATATTCATTATTAGTTTTATTACTCATGGTTGGTATGGAAACTAGTGACATACGATCAATATTTATATCTTCACTTCTTAAAAAAGATAGTTTTCCAACTTCATCCGTACTTGCAATTGGGTATTTAGCATCAATTTTATGGACGACTTCTCCCTCACCATTAAAGTTTGTAATTTCTATAATTTCTTTTTCTGGCAGAGCTAACGTTTCGAAGCGTAAAGTAGTCAACTTAGCGTTTTTACATACACGACCGTTTTGATCATGCAACCGACCCATCAAATAAACCCCTGGTTCAATTCTTACTGTTCTAGCCATAGTTTTTCCTTTTATTTATATAGTAAATTTAGAAGAGTTTCTTCATATTGTTTCTTTGACGGCAATTTTGGCATATAGCTTGTAATATCAATAGAATCAATATTGTACTTCAGGTTTTTAGATACATATAAATCATCATAAACTATCAGCTCATGCTCTTTCCCAGCATCATATGTATAGCGCATTTTTTTAATATCGCTA
Organism: Photobacterium sp. SP02; assembly: GCF_038519165.1. Classification (NCBI taxonomy): domain Bacteria; kingdom Pseudomonadati; phylum Pseudomonadota; class Gammaproteobacteria; order Vibrionales; family Vibrionaceae; genus Photobacterium; species Photobacterium sp. SP02. Next base: position 3,719 of record NZ_JASJOJ010000035.1, on the reverse strand, counting down.
TCTTCATTATCACGTTTAACTCTATAAACAATGCCTTTTTGAATAGCCCATACACCGGGTTCAATGACCCAGAAACCATAACTTTCACCAATCACTTCATTTGGATTCCTTGAATCATAAATATTATATGTCGATTGATTTGGTTTGAAATTACAAGTAAAGTAATTTACAGTCATCCCAAAGAATCCGCCTAATTCACATTCTTCAGTCAGATAATTTTCTCTCACAGGTTTTTTAAAACCAGGCATCTCATATACAATTTGATTCCCATCTCCTGGAATTGACTTTAGGAAATCATTATTTTTATAAACTTTTGATATGGCGATCTGTTTATCGTTAAGTAGAAAAAATCTGTTATTTACATCATCAAATTGATATCCATAAATATCTTTCAAATATTCAAACGACCTATCAGTTAAACTCAATAACCCTGTTTTACCACTGTTATTTATTAATACAGAAGATCCATCAGATACCCATGATTCAATGTAACATGGATTTGGAGCTAGTTTATATGATTCTCTCTCTTTGATATCATATAATGCGCAGTAATAGCCTTTGTTAAATGCTGTAGAAATTATAAACCTCCCATCCGGAGAGCGACTAGGTTTTTTTACAACTCCGAATGGCGCTACATTCCCACCAAACTCTTCATCAGTTGCAATTATTTTTATATCAGTTCCATCTAAATTCATTGAATATAGATTAAAGTCACGCTCACCTTTCTTAATTGCTCTAAACAGCAACCTTGGCAAGGAGTAATTATCATCCCACGTTTCATATTCTGGTTCTTCCGGAATAATGATGTTGATATTCCAATCAGCGGGATCACTTTTTGTATTCCATCGCCTTATCTCAATAGCCTCAACAATTAGATTAAGTTGCTCCTGATAATCCTTATCATAAGCTATTTTCTCTTTAATCATTTTCCACGCTGGGTAGGCGATTGCACCAACGCAAAGCGCCCCAACACTATAAGCCAGTAATTTTTTCTTCATGATATATTCCTAAAAATTTGTTACGTTCAGCCAAAGATTTCTAAGCTCTTCGATTTTGAGTGACCATTTTAGTGGCTGCCGTATTCGGTTCCGAATGCTGGCCAAAACCAAGGGCAGCTTCGCCAACGAAACCAGCTTGCTGAAGCTTCTCTATGCGGGGGATGTTGAAAGCCTCCGATAGGTAGACGCATCTATTACTACTCAGGCATATAACGAAGAGCAGCCTCCCATAGTTTTTTCCTTTTATTTATATAGTAAATCTAGAAGAGTTTCTTTATATTGTTGCTTTGTGGGCAACTTTGGCATATGGCTTGTTATATCGATATTATCAATTTTATTTTTCAAATTTTCAGATATATAAAAATCATCATAAACTCTTAAGTCATACTCTTTACCAGCATCGTATGTATAGAGCATTTTTTTAATGTCACTATCTTCAGAATCACGTTTAACGCGATAAATAGTCCCCTCTTGGATAGCCCATACACCAGGTTCAATGACCCAAAAACCAAAACTTTCACCAATCACTTTACTTGGATTTCTTGAGTCATAAATATTATAGGTAGATTGATTTTGTTTAAAATCACAAGTGAAATAGCTTTCACTCATTCCATAAAAACCGCCAAATACGCACTCATCAGTAAGATAATTTTGTCTCTTTGGATTCTTAAACCCAGGCATCTCAAATACAATTTGTTCTCCATCTCCTGGTATTGATTTCAGGTAATCATTGTCTTTATAAATTTTAGAAACTGCGATATTTTTATCTTTGATTACAAAAAAACCTTCCGTTGCATCTTCAAATTGATAACCATGAATATCTTTGAAATACTTAAGGCTACGATCAGTTAGATTCAATAATGCAGTTTTCCCATTATTAGCTATTAGTGCTGTTTTCTCGTCATATCCCCATGATTCGACGAAACAAGGCTTGGGTGCCATTCTATATGAAATCCTCTCTTTGATATCATATAATGCACAATAATACCCATTATTAAATGCTGTCGAAATTATAAATCTACCATCAGGTGACCTCCTTGGTTTTTTTACAAATCCAAATGGTGCTACATTTCCTCCAAACTCTTCATCAGTTGCAATTATTTTTATATCAGTTCCATCTACATTCATTGAATATAGATTAAAGTCACGCTCACCTTTCTTAATTGCTCTAAACAGTAACCTTGGCAAGGAGTAATTCTCATCCCACGTTTCATATTCTGGTTCTTCCGGAATACTGATGTTGATATTCCAATGAGCGGGATCATTTTTTGTATTCCATCGCCTTATCTCAATGGCCTCAACAATTAGATCCAATTGCTCCTGATAATCCTTATCATATGCTATTTTCTCTTTAATTATTTTCCATGCTGGATAGGCAATTGCCCCAACGCAAAGCGCCCCAACACTATAAGCCAACAGTTTTTTCTTCATGATTGATTCCTAAAAATTTGTTGCGTTCAGCCAAAGGTTTCTGAGTTCTTCAATTTTCTTTGCTTCTTCAAAGGACTCTTCATCCATTTCAGCATGTTCAATTTCTTCGCATTGTTGTTGGCCGTTAGCCAATTCTTCAAACGCTATTTCGGTAAAAATAAATTCGGTACCATGCGAATCTTTTAGCTTCGCAATAAAGAGTGTGAAACTTCCTTCGTTCAGCAAACCCGGTAATGACACAACTGAATAGAATTTTGGGGTTTCATACTCGGGGACTTTAAGCCTTGCCAGCGTTCTGTAACTAGTTTGCATATCCGCTCTCGGGTTGCGGAATCAGACCATAATGATTCTTTTCAACTCTCGGTTCCGTACACAGGCACAATAGGTTCGGTCATCAAGATGCAATCAGGAAACCCTATCAGATTGAATACCCTAATCAACTGCTTTAATCGCCGCACTCGCCTGAACATGCCACTTTGCGGTATTGAGCCAAAAATTAATTTCGACGCCGGATCATTGGGTTACTGTTTTGAGTGACTGTCGATTTCTGTACCGGCAGCGACAATATCCTCTTTACCCGCCTGTCATTCACACCGAACAGAAACACACTGTGCGAGGTTAGTTCACTATTCACCTTTGGCACTAATTGCAAAACCGTATTCTTCATTTTGAAATCTCGAATTGGTCATATCGCACCCGTTGACCGCGACAGCTGTTTTTCAATCGGTATCGGAATAGCTGCCTGAAATACGGGATTAGTCAAACTGCTTTTCCATCCAGAGCGAGCTGATGTATTCACCCTGTTTTCTGGCATAGTCATGAAAGACACCGACCTCACGAAATCCGAATTTCTGATGCAGCGCCACCGATGCTTCGTTTGGCAAAGCAATGCCAGATAAGGCACAGTGCACCGGCTGAGTCGCTAAAGCATCAAGTAAGGTTTTCATTAATGCGCTTCCCAAACCGTGCCCCTTCGCATCTGGGTGAAGGTAAATGGTCACTTCAACGGTTTCTGCAAAAGCGGGACTGAGCCGGTAAGGCTGGCTGCAGACAAACCCCATCACTTGATGGTTTTCGAGGGCAACAAAAAGCTGGTGCGGAGAGTCGGGACGGAATTGCGTAAACCAGTCATTGCGATTACCCAGCGTCATCGGCTCGGTTTCAAATCTGGCGTTCGTGTGTTCAATGTAATGATTGAAAATAGCTGTGATAGCAGGGCAAGATCACGAACGTTTTTTGAACAAAATAGATCAGTTTGACGATCAGGGCTGGCTGTGATCATATACTCCC
>NZ_JASJOJ010000034.1:0-50005 GCF_038519165.1 Photobacterium sp. SP02 | reverse complement strand
TTCGTAATTCGTAAGAGGAGGGAATCATCGTGGTTTCAGTCATCGCGGTACGATCCCTCCCCCTTTTCAAGGGGGAGGTTAGGAGGGGGTTAAAAGGCACTGACGCAAAGTCGAGCTCACCTCACGAATCCCACCCTAGCCCTCCCCTTGCCAAGGGGAGGGAACGAAAAGCAATGGAAGATTACGGGCGATAAACCTTCACGTTATCGAAACCATTTTCTTTCAGGTACAGCGCCTGCAGGCGACTCATCACACCGCGAGCACAGTACAATAGGTAGGTTTTATCCTGAGGTAAATCGCCAAACTGGGTCGCCAGTTTGTAGAACGGCAAATGCTTGATTTCAACCCCTTCGATTTGCAGCGGGCTTTCATCTTCTTCGTCCGGGCTGCGGATATCCAGCACTGTGCTGTTGCCGTCAATCTGATCCACCAGCTCAATCTCAGGTGCCTGCTCCTGACTTTCTTTTTCGATGTCGCGGATATCGAGAATACGGGCTTCACTCACCACCCGATCCAGCACAGCAAAATCAAACTTGGCTTCCTCGGTTTCCAGTTTTTCTTTCACCGCCTTCACGGTCGGGCTTTTCGAGATCACGCCACAGAATTCAGGCATGGTCTTGGCAAAGTCTTCGGTGCCGATATCACGGGCAAGATTGATAATATCTTCTTTGTCCCAGTTGATCAGCGGACGAAGGATCAGGGTATCTGTCACGTTGTCGATATGACGCAAATTGGTCAGCGTCTGGCTTGAAACCTGACCCAGCGCTTCGCCGGTCACCAGCGCCTGAATGCCAAAACGTTCAGCAACCTGGCCTGCCGCGCGCATAAACATACGCTTGAGCACCACACCCATCTGGCCGTCATCCACATTTTCCAGGATTTCTGCCACAACAGGTTCAAAATCAATGGCAATGAACTTCACTTTGGCCGAAGAGCCGAATTTCTTCCACAGATAGTGAGAAACCTGCTTCACACCAATTTCGTGTGCCGGACCGCCAAGATTGAAGAAACAGTAATGCACTTTACTGCCGCGCTTGATGTGCAGATAGCTGGACACACCGGAATCGAAACCACCTGAGATCAGGCTCAGTACGTCTTCCTGGGTCCCCAGCGGGAAGCCACCCAGCCCTTTATGACGGGCAAGCACCTGATTGAGTTTCTCGCCGTCCACTTCAATATTGACCGTCACCTGCGGATTTTTCAGTTGCACTTTGGCACTGTCAAAGGCCTGATTCAGACCACCGCCGACGTAACGTTCCAGCTCTATTGAGGTAAAGTCGTGTTTTCCGACCCGCTTGGCGCGCACACAGAAGGTTTTGCCGTCAAGCTGGTTGCCGACATGCGCCAGAGTCTGCTCGAAGATATCATGCATGTCGGTAAAATCAGTTTGTTTGACTTCCAGCACATGGTGAATCCCAGGTGTCTGGGTCAGTACGGTCAGAACCTGATCACGGAGGCTGTCGTCCTTCACTGTGACATCAATGTAGCTGCGTCGGTTGTACACAGCCACTTGATCAGACAGGCGCTGAAGGATAATGCGGATATTGCACTCCAGGATTTTGGTAAAGCGCTTCCGCACTGATTCACTCTTTACAAAAATCTCTGGATGGGGCTTTACAATAAATTTCATAACATGCTTCGCTTCACAGGGCCTAACTAAAGGCGCGGATTATACAGCAAGCAAGCGGTCGCTGAAATACAAAGGATTATCAGAAAAAACGGCGAGCGCAGAGTTTCACAAACCCGCGGTCTGTCATGGCTCCTGCCCTCGCCGCCTGATGCGTGTTCGCCCTGTCAGGCGAACACGCATCATGTCCTTATTCAGATTGTAGGCTTAATTTGACGGGACGGCAGATTCCCCTGCCGGGTCGCTGGTCAGTTCATTGGTAAAATGCGGTTTACCCTGCATGATGGCAATTTCTACCCGGCGGTTACGTTTACGTCCGTCCAGGGTGTCATTGCTGTCCAGCGGCGAGGTGTCTGCCATTCCCAGCACGCGCATCCTGTTATGATCAAAGCCTTGCACTTTTTCCATTTCCTGAGCGACGGACACGGCACGCTGTGCCGACAAGTCCCAGTTGGAACGGTATAACTCAGAATCCAGACGCTGATTATCCGTATGACCAGAAACGGTAATCACGCCAGGCACGTCTTTGACCAAATCTGCCACCTGGCGCACCAGCGGACGAAATTTGGGTTGCAGAAAGGCTGAGCCTTCCGGAAATGCCCCTTTTTCACGAATACGGATCACCACCTGCTGACCAAGATTCTCGACCTCAATCAGATTTTCCTGTATTTCTCGCTCAAGGGCCGTTTGCAAGACATCGGCCAGTTGCTGCTGGGCTTGCGTCATTTCCGATTGAGTATTCTGGTTCATCTGGGTGGCGGTGTGCTCAGAACGTCCCCCGGTCAGCTTACCGGCTTCGCGTTTCGTGCCGCCGGCTTTTTCTGATTCACCTTCATGAAAGTCCAGCGTCCGCTGCGTCATGTCGATGGTTTGCTGCATGATGACTTCTATCGGAGTCGGTTCAGGCCGCCCCGGACGAAATTCCTGAGCAATCACACTGGTGCCTTTAGGAATGTCCTTCACTTCCACCATGTTCTGCACACCAAAGGCAAATTTCAGAGAACCTGCAATTTGCTTGAACTTCAACACGTCCATCTCAGAAAATGACAGCAGCAGTACGAAGAAACACATCAGCAGGGTCGCCAGATCGGCGAACGTTGCCATCCAGGCAGGTGCCCCTTTCTTACAATTGCATTCGGTCTCGTCCATCACCAGCCTCCTTATTCATCAACGTCGGTACGGCGTTGTTTTTCATGGAGGTAATTTTTCAGAAAACCATCAATCACACGCGGATTCTGGCCATCCTGAATGGCCAGCACCCCATCAAGGATCAGGCGGCGGTTCAGGCGTTCTTCGTTTTTACGCAATGACAGTTTATCGGCAATAGGAATTGCCACCATGTTGGCCAGGATCGATCCGTATAAGGTGGTTAACAGCGCCACGGCCATGGCCGGGCCGATAGATTTGGGATCGTCCATATTGGTCAGCATGGCGACCAGTCCCACCAGGGTACCTATCATCCCCATTGCAGGTGACACTTCACCCAATGAGCTGAAAATACTGATGCCCCTTTCATGGCGCTCGTTGGTCAGCCCGATATCTTTTTGCAATGTCGAACGCACCACGTCGGCGTCATGACCGTCAACGAGTAAATCAATCCCTTTACGCAAGAAGCTGTTATTGACTTCCATTTCTTCCAGCGCCAGAAAGCCGCCTTTACGTGCCGCATCCGCCATTTCGACAATCTTGGCGATCAAATCTTCCGGGTCGTCTGTTTTAAACATGAAGGCTTTGGTCGCAATTTTGGCGGCGCCAAAAAACTGCGACAGGCTGTACTTCATTAATACAACAAATAATGTCCCGCCCAATACAATCAAAATAGAAGGCACATTAAAAAATATATCAAGGCTGCCACCCAGCAGCATCGCCATAATGACAAAAGCAAAGGCACCAACTAAGCCTATGAGGGTTGCCAAATCCACGGATCACTCCTCTGTAATTTTTTCTTATCAACCCAAGTGACATCAGGATGTCCGGGTTACTCTGGCCAGCTCAAACTGGCGCTATTCTAACTTACTCACCCTGTATCGGCACCTTTGGATTTTGGTTTAGCACTGATTAACCCTTGGTTTTGTGCTCTGCTGGGAAAAACCGAACTTCCGCCTGTCATCTGTGATTGCATTCCTCTTGCAATGGGCGATACAAAGCAGCACAGGGTATAAAAACCATAAAAATAACACTGTAATGCGCACACTTCCCTGTGCCATAATTTGACCCGGCATAGCCTGTGCGCTATTTTCCCCTCATTTTCGGGCGCACCTCCAAACGCGCTCACAACCCATCAATGGACCGGATATGGCGACTAAAAAACCAGAAAAGATGGCCTTCGAAGAGGCCATGAATGAACTCGATGTGATAGTCAACGAGCTGGAATCCGGTGATATCCCTTTAGAAGACGCGCTGAAAAAATTTGAGCGTGGCATTGCCCTGGCCCGCAACAGCCAGCAAAAACTGACTCAGGCCGAGCAACGGGTTGAGATTTTGCTGCAAGCTGACGACAATGCGCCACTGACGGACTTTGAACCGAGCGATGACTAACAGCCTTTCTCAACAACTGGCCAAGTACGCGGCCCGTAATAATGATCAGCTGGAACACTGGCTGACTCAGTTGCCCTTTACCGATCAGCCTCTGGTTCAGGCGATGAGGCACGGCACCTTGCTGGGCGGAAAGCGTGCCCGTCCTTTCCTGACTTATGTCACAGGAAGCATGCTGGGAGCGGATATCAGTGATCTGGATACCCCGGCGGCGGCCGTCGAATGTATTCATGCCTATTCGCTGATCCATGACGATCTTCCTGCCATGGATGACGACGAGTTGCGGCGCGGTAAACCGACCTGCCACATTGCCTTTGATGAAGCCACCGCCATTCTGGCCGGTGATGCTCTGCAGACGCTCGCGTTTGAAATACTGGCTTCTGGCCGGCTGAGCGCCGAGGGCAACAGCCAGCGCATCGCCATGGTGCGCGAATTGGCTCAGGCTGCCGGTGCGTCCGGTATGTGTGCCGGACAGGCGCTGGATTTAGCCGCAGAGCACAAACGTGTCGGTCTGGCGCAACTGGAAACCATCCACAGGCACAAAACCGGGGCGCTGATCCGTTGTGCGGTGCGTCTTGGCGCGCTGGCGGCCGGCGAAAAAGGGGTCGCCATCCTGCCGCAGCTGGACAGGTACGCTGAGGCGATTGGCCTGGCCTTTCAGGTTCAGGACGACATTCTGGATGTGATCAGCGATACTCAGACACTGGGAAAACCCCAGGGATCAGATGCCGCTCTGGAAAAAAGCACCTACCCTGCCCTGCTAGGATTAGCAGGCGCCCAGGATAAAGCTCGCCAGCTATACCAGGAAGCCCTACACGCCCTGGAAGCTATACCCTACAATACAGATTCATTAGAAGTTTTCGCCCGATACGTTATCGAGCGCAACAACTAAAACAGTATAAGCGCCGACTTGTTATGACATTGGATATTTCTAAATACCCACATCTGGCCTTAGCCAACACACCGGACGAACTCCGTTTACTGCCGGTGGACAGTTTACCTGCGCTCTGCGATGAGCTGCGGACGTATCTGCTCAACTCTGTGAGTCAGTCCAGCGGGCATTTTGCTTCGGGTCTGGGCGCCGTAGAACTGACGGTGGCCCTGCATTATGTGTACAACACACCGTTCGATCATCTGATTTGGGATGTCGGTCATCAGGCCTACCCGCATAAAATCCTGACCGGACGTCGCGATCGTTTAAATACCATACGCCAGAAAGACGGCTTGCATCCCTTCCCCTGGCGGGAAGAAAGTGAATATGACGTCTTGTCTGTCGGCCACTCCTCTACCTCGATCAGTGCCGGCCTGGGCATGGCGATTGCCGCCGAACGTGAAGGCGCGGGCCGCAAAGTTGTCAGCGTGATCGGTGACGGGGCCATTACCGCAGGCATGGCGTTCGAAGCCATGAACCATGCCGGTGATGTGCACAGCGACATGCTGGTGATCCTCAACGACAATGAAATGTCGATCTCCGAGAACGTAGGTGCACTCAATAATCATCTGGCCCGACTGCTGTCCGGTAATTTCTATGCCAGCATCCGCGAAGGCGGCAAGAAGGTGCTCTCAGGCGCGCCACCGATTAAAGAGCTGGTCCGCCGGGCCGAGGAGCACCTCAAAGGCATGGTCGTGCCAGGCACTATGTTTGAAGAACTGGGCTTTAATTACATCGGTCCTATTGATGGTCATGATGTGCAGGAGCTGGTGCGTACGATTAAAAATATGCGCAACCTCAAAGGCCCGCAATTTCTTCATATCATGACGAAAAAGGGCAAAGGCTATGCGCCGGCGGAAGCCGATCCGATCAATTATCACGCCGTGCCTAAATTTGATCTGAGCCAGAATCCGCTGCCGAAAGCCAAAGACAGCAAGCCGACTTTCTCGAAAATCTTCGGCGACTGGCTGTGTGATATGGCCGAAAAAGACCGCAAGCTGATGGCCATCACACCGGCAATGCGTGAAGGTTCCGGCTTGGTGCGGTTCTCCAAAGAATACCCGGATCAGTATTTTGATGTCGCCATCGCTGAGCAGCATGCAGTGACACTGGCGACCGGTATGGCCATTGGCGGTTATCACCCGGTTGTTGCGATTTACTCGACTTTCCTGCAGCGCGGCTATGATCAACTGATCCACGATGTCGCCATTATGGATTTACCTGTGATGTTCGCGATCGATCGTGGCGGACTGGTCGGGGCTGACGGTCAGACCCACCAGGGGGCTTTCGATCTGAGCTTCCTGCGCTGTATTCCCAACATGGTGATCATGACACCGAGTGACGAAAACGAGTGCCGCCAGATGCTCTATACCGGTCATCAGCATCAGGGACCCAGCGCAGTGCGCTACCCGCGTGGCAGCGGCACCGGCGTGACGCCAGATGCCACTATGACAGCGCTGGAACTGGGCAAAGGGATACTTCGCCGCCAGGGTGAAAAAGTGGCGATCCTGAACTTCGGCACCACGCTGAGCTATGCGCTGGAAGCCGCAGAAGCCCTGAATGCCACGGTTGCTGACATGCGTTTCGTCAAACCACTGGATGAAGCCTTGGTGCGCCAGCTGGCCGATGACCATGATCTGCTGGTGACTGTGGAAGAGAATGCCATCGCCGGCGGTGCCGGTTCCGGTGTGATCGAGTTTTTGATGAAAGACAAACGCATCAAGCCTGTGCTGCAAATCGGCCTGCCGGACAAATTTGTCCATCAGGGCACCCAGGCTGAACTGCATGCGGAGCTGGAAATCGATGGTCCGGGAATAGAAGCGCAAATCCGCCGCTATCTGGCCAGCTAAATCACCAGCCAACCAGCCAAGCCAGACAAAAAAACGGACAGAGGCATTTCCCTGTCCGTTTTTTTATTTGCCGCGCTTTTACTTATCTTGTCTTCTCTTCACTCAAACCGCTGCTGGTTACTCAAACCGCTGCGGTCCTTGAGCTGCACCTCGACCTTCCCTGCCTGAAGACAGGTAAAATACGCAGGACGCGGCACCGAACAGCCGAGATCAGAACCAGCGTTCGAGCGAGGCCTTGTCCAACTGCTTAAAGGCTCTGTCCAGCACCTGTGCCAGCTCCAGATAGCGAGGCCGCTCTTTCAGCGGCTGCATGGAATAGCCTTCACTTAAAATTTTGCCGTGTATTTCCCGGCACCAGCTCGCCAGTGAGGGCGGCAAGGCTGTCCGGCTGCGTTTGCCCAGCCACAACAGACCCTGCAACGGCATACTGAGCGCAAACAAGGCCACGGCCATTGCCAGCGGCAAACCAGAGGAATTATGAAAAGCCATCTGGCTCAGCACGCTCATCACAGCCACAGCAGGCATCACCCGCACTGCAAACCGGGTGGCCCTGATATAGCGTTGTTCAGGAAACAATACAGCCAGCTCTTTGCGCATTGGCCATACCGACATGTAGTGCTGGCCGTGTTGGACCTGCTTCCAGATTTTTGTCTGATTCATATCGCACCAGCCTCAACAAATTCTGTAAATTTTCAAAACAAGCAACAATCAATCTACCGTGAATTAATTTTTAAAAATTTTTTTGTTATATCGACCAACAAGGGCTATCCTATGCACGCCTTAGGTAATTGTTGGCCGATAACCCTGTTATCGCAATAAATTAAGGATAAGTTAACTCCTCAGGTTTACATGTCACTTCTACGGACAGAAGCAAAAATACCTGGTTTAGTCTCGCCATACACTGGGTCGACTATTCTATGGTTAACGCTTATTCAATTGAATATCAACTTTCAGACAGATTATATAGGTAGTCACTCACATGTCTAAGCTGGTTTTAGTTCTTAACTGCGGTAGTTCTTCTCTGAAGTTTGCTGTCGTCGACGCAGTATCAGGTGATGAGCACCTGACAGGTCTTGCAGAATGTCTGCACCTACCCGAAGCCCGTATCAAGTGGAAACTTGATGGTGCCAAACACGAAGCTCAACTGGGTAATGGTGCAGCACACGAAGAAGCACTGGCTTTCATGGTAGAAACTATTCTGGCTTCCAAGCCTGAGCTGGCTGAAAACCTGAAAGCGATTGGTCACCGTGTGGTTCACGGTGGCGAGAAGTTCACACAATCAGCTCTGATTGATGAAGCCGTGCTGAAAGGTATTGAAGAGTGCGCTACCTTGGCACCGCTGCATAATCCGGCACATATCATTGGTATTAAAGCCGCTCAGAAAGCCTTTCCGGCGCTGCAGAACGTGGCCGTATTCGATACTGCATTCCACCAGACGATGCCAGAAGAAGCGTACCTGTACGCGCTGCCATACAAGCTGTACAAAGACCACAGCATCCGTCGTTATGGCATGCACGGTACTTCGCACCTGTTCATCACCCGTGAAGCGGCGAACCGCATGGGTAAACCAGAAAGCGAGCTGAACATCATCAACTGCCACCTGGGTAACGGTGCGTCTGTCTGTGCCATCAAAAACGGCCAGTCTGTTGATACCTCTATGGGTCTGACGCCGCTGGAAGGCCTGGTGATGGGTACCCGTTGTGGTGACATCGATCCGGCTATCATCTTCCACCTGCACGACTCTCTGGGCTACTCTGTTGACGAAATCAACACCATGCTGACCAAAGAATCCGGTCTGGCTGGTCTGACTGAAGTCACTTCTGACTGCCGTTTCGTTGAAGACAACTATGGTCAGAAAGAAGAAGCGACCCGTGCGATGGACGTATTCTGCCACCGTCTGGCGAAATACGTCGCCAGCTACACAGCGACGCTGGACGGCCAGCTGGATGCGATCACTTTCACCGGCGGCATTGGCGAGAACTCTGCCCCAATCCGTGAAATGGTGCTGAACCGCCTGAAGTTCTTCGGTATCGAAGTCGACAGCGAGAAGAACCTGAAAGCCCGTTTCGGTGGCGAAGGTGTGATCACCACAGACAACAGCCGCGTACCGGCTATGGTTATCTCGACCAATGAAGAGCTGGTGATTGCTGAAGATACAGCACGCCTGACCAACATCTAAGCAACACCTATTGGCCGACCTAGTCGGCCTTTTTCTATCAAGAATGCTAATAATCGGGAGTCGCTGTCCGACAGTCTGATCTCCCTTTCTACCGTTTGCTAACAGTTTGAGGAATTGACTGTGTCACGTACCATAATGCTCATTCCGGTCGGTGCCGGAGTCGGCCTGACCAGCGTCAGCCTGGGTGTACTTCGCGCTATGGAGCGCAAAGGCGTCCGTGTTTCCTTTTTCAAACCTATCGCCCAGCCTCGTCACGGCGGCGACCAGCCGGATCTGACAACGTCGATTATCCGTGCCAACAGCGACATGCAAATTGCCCAGCCGGTGTCCATGGCTGAAGCCGACGAGCTGATCCGCAGCGACCAGAGCGACGTGCTGCTGGAAGATATCGTTGCACGCTTTAAAGAAGCCACTGAAGGCGCTGAAGTGGCCCTGATTGAAGGTCTGGTCCCCACCCGCAAGCACCCGTTTGCGAACCAGATCAACTACGAAATTGCCAAGACACTGGATGCGGAAATCGTGTTCGTGGTCTCGCCGGGTACAGATAACCCAGCCCAGCTGAAAGAGCGCATTGAAATTGCCTGCTCTAACTTTGGCGGTATTAAGAACAAGCACATCGCAGGTGTGATTGTGAACAAGCTCAATGCCCCTGTGGATGCGGAAGGCCGTACCCGTCCGGATCTGTCTGAGATTTTCGACGGTTCCGACTCTGTGATGCCAACTCACGTTGAAGTGATGCAAGTGTTCAACTCCAGCCCGATTCGCGTGCTGGGCTGTGCGCCCTTCAATGCCGAGCTGATCGCTACCCGTGCAACAGACATCGCCAAGCACCTCAATGCTGACATTATCAACCCGGGTGAAATCGACAGCCGTCGCATCAAGAGCATCACTTTCTGTGCCCGCTCTATCCCTAACATGGTTGAACACTTCCGTCCGGGTTCACTGCTGGTGACTTCTGCCGACCGTCCTGATGTGGTTGTGGCTGCCTGTCTGGCAGCGATGAACGGTGTGGAGATTGGCGCGCTGCTGCTGACCGGCGGTTATGAACTGCCTGCTACCGTTGAAAAACTGTGCAAGCGTGCGTTCGAAACCGGCCTGCCTGTGATGATTGCCAAAGGTAACACCTGGCAGACCTCTCTGAACCTGCAGAGCTTCAGCCTGGAAGTACCGGCTGACGATAAAGAGCGGGTCGAGATGGTCAACGAATACATGGCCAGCCACATTGATGGTCAGTGGATTGAGTCGCTGAGCGAAGGTTCTGCCCGTGAACGCCGCCTGAGCCCGCCGGCTTTCCGTTACCAGCTGACAGAATATGCCCGCCGCGCGGCGAAGCGTATCGTGCTGCCTGAAGGTGACGAGCCACGTACAGTGAAAGCGGCTGCTATCTGTGCAGAACGCGGTATTGCGGAATGTGTGCTGCTGGGTAACCCGGCGGAAATCAAACGCGTTGCCGAACAGCAAGGTGTGGTACTGGGTGCCGGTGTTGACATTATCGATCCGGCCTCTGTGCGCGAGCAGTATGTGGCCCGCCTGGTTGAGCTGCGTAAGAACAAAGGCATGACCGAAGTGGTTGCCCGTGAACAGCTGGAAGATACCGTTGTACTGGGTACCATGATGCTGGAACAAGACGAAGTGGACGGTCTGGTCTCGGGTGCGGTACATACCACAGCCAACACCATTCGCCCGCCGCTGCAGCTGATCAAAACCGCGCCAAGTGCGTCACTGGTCTCTTCTGTCTTCTTCATGCTGCTGCCTGATCAGGTGCTGGTATATGGTGACTGTGCCATCAACCCGGATCCGAACGCTGAGCAACTGGCTGAAATCGCTATTCAATCGGCCGATTCTGCCAAAGCCTTCGGGATTGAACCGCGCGTAGCAATGATCTCTTACTCTACCGGTAACTCGGGCCAGGGTGCCGACGTTGATAAAGTCCGTGAAGCGACCCGTATCGCGCAGGAAAAACGTCCTGATCTGATCATCGACGGGCCGCTGCAGTACGACGCCGCCATCATGGAAAACGTGGCAAAATCTAAAGCGCCGGACTCACCGGTTGCCGGTAAAGCCACCGTGTTCGTGTTCCCGGATCTGAACACAGGTAACACCACCTACAAAGCGGTACAGCGTTCTGCCGAGCTGGTGTCTATCGGTCCAATGCTTCAGGGCATGCGCAAGCCGGTGAACGACCTGTCTCGTGGCGCGCTGGTCGACGACATCGTCTACACCATCGCTCTGACCGCGATTCAGGCCAAACAGGCTGAAGAGCAAAACGCTTAACTCTGCACTGAATCGAACGAAAAAATACCTCGGCATTGCCGGGGTATTTTTGTATTGGCCCCCTATTCTCATTGCCAGACTATTGATAATCCGTATGCTGTGAAGTCTGAATAATTAAGGATTGCAGCAAGATACATGGATTGGTTGAATTCGCTCGGACTTTTTATTGGCTCCCTGTTTGCCAACACACTGGCCTCTCTGTCCGGCGGCGGTGCCGGGTTGATCCAGTTTCCCCTGCTGATTTTTCTGGGCCTGCCCTTTTCCGTGGCGCTGGCTACCCATAAAATTGCCAGCGTCGCACTCGGGCTGGGCGCGGCCGTCAAACATATCCGCTCCGGTAAGCTGAACTGGTCAATGACGGGCTATGTCATTGCATCCGGTACCTTAGGTGTCATTCTGGGCGCCAATGCCATTCTCTTTGTACCGGGCCGAATAGCCGAGTCCGCCCTTGGCATGCTCATCATTGGCCTTGGCGTATACTCCCTGTATCAACCCAGCCTGGGCCAGAGTGAAAGTGCCCGCCGGCGGGATACCAGAGGACTGATTGCCGGTAGCCTGGGCCTGGCAGGGATCGGGGTGATTAATGGCTCACTGACCGCAGGCAGCGGCCTGTTTGTGACCTTATTTCTGATCCGCTGGTTTGGTTATGACTATAAACAGGCCGTCGCGTTAACCATGATCAGTGTCGGTTTGTTCTGGAACGGCACAGGCGCGGTCGCCATGTACGCGGCAGGCGCGGAAATATTCTGGCCCTGGCTGCCAATTCTGATTGCCGGTTCATTGCTGGGGGGCTACCTCGGGGCGCATCTGGCGATCAGACAAAGTAACAAGCTGATCAAGCGTTGTTTAGAAGCCCTGACGTTTCTGATCGGGGCCAAACTGTTATTCGGAATGTGAGGATTCTTATGTCTGACAATGCACCGCAAACGGCCGGCAAAGCCGTGATTGATATTTACTACTGCCGCCAGTGCAACTGGATGCTCCGGGCCAGCTGGATGTGCCAGGAGCTGTTGCATACCTTCAGCGAAGATCTGGACGCCGTCAGCCTGCACCCGGACACAGGCGGCCGGTTTGAAGTCTTCTGCAACAATGTCCGCATCTGGGAACGCAAAACCGATGGCGGTTTTCCTGATGCCAAACAACTCAAACAGAGGGTCAGGGATATTCTGGATCCTGCTCGCGATCTGGGGCATGTTGATCGCTGATCCTCGTTTTTTTGACTGACGTCAAAGCCGAAAGCGCTGGAAAAACAGTGAACAGCTCGCCGGTTGGTTATAATTTAGACAAAACAAGGATAACTTATCAGTCAGACAGGCGGACGAGACATGGATATTCTGATCACCGGCGGAACCGGGTTTATTGGCAAAGCGCTGCTTCCTCATCTGAATCATGATCAGGTGACTGTTCTCAGCCGTAACCCCAACCGCGCTTATCAGCGTCTGGGCCATCATATTAAAGTCATCACCAGCCTGGATTCACTGGATAATCTGGATGAATTTGATGTGGTGATCAATCTGGCCGGCGAGCCGATTGCTGATAAGCGCTGGACAGAGAAACAGAAAGAAGAGATCTGCCGCAGCCGCTGGCAGCTCACCCGTGATCTGGTGGTCAGATTACAGGCCGGTGATAATCCGCCGCATACCTTCATCAGCGGCTCTGCTGTGGGCTACTACGGCGATCAACAGCACAACGGCTTTGACGAGTCGCTCGATGTTAAGCGCGACGATTTTGCCCATACAGTTTGCCGTACCTGGGAAGAGCGGGCACTGGCGGCACAGTCGGACAAAACCCGCGTCTGTGTGCTGCGTACCGGCATTGTACTGGGCAAAGGCGGCGGGGCGCTGGCAAAACTGGTCCCGCTGTACAAAATGGGCCTGGGTGGCCCGATTGGCAATGGACAGCAGTATTTCCCGTGGATTCACCTGCAGGACATGGTGAAAGGTATACTGTTTCTGATCAAACAGACGGATGCCCAGGGCCCCTATAACCTCACCGCCCCCAAACCTGTTACCAATAAAGAGTTCAGCCAGACACTGGCCAGAGTGCTGCATCGTCCGCATGTGATGAGCACACCGGAATGGTTGTTGCGCTTCGGTATGGGAGAATCGGCCCAGATGCTGCTCGACAGCCAGCGTGCCCTGCCGGCCAAGCTGGAAGCCCATGGTTTCCATTTCTGCTACCCGGAACTGGAAGGCGCGCTGAAAAGTGCCCTGAGCGATCAGGAAAGCCGGGTGACCCGTGTAGAGTAACCCGGCACAACAGCGCTATCGGCCCAAAGGA
Source organism: Photobacterium sp. SP02 (assembly GCF_038519165.1). Classification (NCBI taxonomy): domain Bacteria; kingdom Pseudomonadati; phylum Pseudomonadota; class Gammaproteobacteria; order Vibrionales; family Vibrionaceae; genus Photobacterium; species Photobacterium sp. SP02. The sequence goes on along the minus strand of NZ_JASJOJ010000034.1, from coordinate 36,329 downwards.
CGCAGCAGTTGCTTCATCATGGTACTGATGATCAGCAGGATCAGCACGATTGAGAGCAGCGGCAGTACCAGCCACAGCCCCGGATGCCAGCTGACAGGCAGCTCAAATCCCCATTTGATCAAAGAAGCCACCAGTGCTTCAGCCCCGAGCACGGCGATCACCCCCGCCAGTACCGCCATCAGGCCATATTCGCTCCAGATGGTGGCGCGGATCCGGCTTCGGCTGGCGCCTAAGGTGCGGTAAAGCTTAATTTCCTGCTGCCGCTGTGACAGGCTCAGGCGTAACAAAGTCAGCACCAGTAACAAGCCGCTGCACACCCCGAGAAAAGCCAGCACAGACAATGACAATGACACCTGCTGCAAGATGGCCTGAATCCGGGTTGCCATGGTTCTTAAGTCAAGCAAGGTGACTGTCGGATAGTCTCGACCGAGCTTGTTCACCAGCTCACTCTGATCGGCGGCCACTCTGAAACTGACCAGCCAGGTGGCAGGTAAATCAGCCATGACATCCGGTGTGAAAATGAAGTAGAAATTGGGCCGCATATTGCGCCATTCCACCTCCCGCAGACTGGTCACTGTGGCACTGAACATCTGGCTGTTGACGTTAAAACCCAGGGTATCGCCCAGTTTGATCCCCAGCCGTTCTGCCACCCCAGTTTCCACCGACACGCCGCCAGGTGCATTGCTCCAGTCGCCAGCCACTAAAGTGTTGTGCACTGGCATGGCATCTCGCCAGGTAAAATTCAGTTCGCGGCGCAGGGATTCATCCCCTTCCTGACGATCATCATTTTCACTGCCGTTTTCAGCCTCTTCTGCCCTTGGATTCTGGCCGTTTATGGTGACCAGCCGGCCGCGCACTATGGGGTAACTGTCGGAGCGCATTAAACCGCTCTCATCCAGCACATTGAGATAGGCCGGATGCTGAACCGGGCTGATATTGAGCGCAAACACATTGGGGGCATCCGGCGGCAGTGTCTGCTGCCAGTCCGCCAGCAAATCGGTACGCAGCAGCCAAATCACCGCCAGAAGCATCAGCGAGCTGGTCAGGGCAGCCAACTGAGCACCGCTTGCCAGCGGACTGCGGCCGATACGGCTCAGTGCCAGTGTCATCGCCGGTCCCCACTGACGACGACGCAGCCCGGCCACCAGCAATAAGCCCAGCCCTGCCAGCAGTACCAGCAGCACAAACAAGCCTGCCAGCGTCAGCCACATCATGGGGTTATCACCGACCCAGAGTAACAGCGCGACAACGGGCAACAGAATCAGCAGGTAACGTTTCTTAGAACTGGTGTCCGCCGTCTGGCGCTGCATCACGGCCAGAGCCGGTGCATCCAGCAAGCGCCACAGTGCGATCCCGATGCCCGGTACCGATACCAGGATCGCCACCAGCAGGCTGACCAGCCAAGGCATGGCCCCCATCTCGGGCAGCGGCTGCGGCAATACATCGGTGAGCGGCAGGCGTAACAGCCACTCCAGAAAAAGTCCCAGCGCCAGGCCAGCCGAGGCGGCAATGGCAAACAACAGACCCAGCTGTCTCGCCAGCCACCGCCACAGAAAGGCTTTACCGGCACCAAGACTTTTCATCATGGCCACGGTTTCCGTCCGGCTGGCAGTGTAGTGCATACAGGTCAGCACCAGTGTGGCCGTGGCCATCATGATCACCAGGATCAGAGTCAGCGACAAATACTGCTGCACCCGCTCGATCATCTCGCCGGTCCGGCCTTGGGTGGTTTCACTGATCCAGCGCTGATCCGGTGCCAGCTGTGTTTGCTCCCGGAGTTGCTTTAACTGGGCCTCAGTGCCATTGAAATAAGCCCGGTAGCGCACCCGGCTGCCGGGCTGGATCGCCTCAGTGGCGGCCAGATCGGCTTCATGCATCAGCACGGCCGGCATCTGACTGAAAGGGTTAAACGACAGTTCAGGTTCCTGCACTATGGTGCCGGCCACTGTCAGCTCAGCGTTGCCAATGGCCACCTGATCGCCATTGCTGACATTGAGCAGAGAGAATAACCGCTCAGACAACCATAACTCGCCCGGGTTGACCTGTTGCTGGGTCCGGCTGGTGCCCTGCAGCACCAGCTCACCCCGCAATGGAAAATCGCTGGAGACAGATTTCACGCTGACCAGCTGCATGGCATTATCGCTGAACGCCATGGTGCCGAACCGCGTTTGCGCTGTGACCGTCAGCCCCAGACGCTCCGCTTCCCTGACAAGGTTGTCAGGCACAGGATTGGCCGATCTCAATACCAGATCAGCCGCTATCATGCTGCGCCCCTGGTTAACCATGATCTTCTCAACCCGCACCACCAGCGAGGCCAGCGCAAACACACAGGCAATGATCAAGGTCAGCGCCACCGCAACGGGCCACAACTGCCCTTGCCACAGTTCACGCCAGCTCCATTTCAGCAGCAGGGAATGGCCCTTTGGCCGGACCGGACTCTGGCTTTCGCTCATCTCTGTCATGCCGCCTCCACCCGTCCGCCATGAATACGTACCACCCGATCACAACGTTCAGCCAGTTGCGGGTCGTGCGTTACCAGCACCAGAGTCGTGCCGTGATCCCGGTTGAGCGCAAACAGTAAATCTATGATGGTGGCGGCGGTTTGCTGATCCAGATTGCCGGTCGGTTCATCGGCAAACAGCACCTGCGGGGCCGTCATGAATGCCCTGGCCAGTGCCACACGCTGCTGCTCACCACCCGATAGCTGGGAGGGAAGATGCGCTTCACGCCCCTGCAGTCCGACCTGGCGCAACAACTCTGCTGCCCGCTCGCTATCACCGGTTTCCCCTTTGATAATGGCCGGTAAGGTCACATTCTCCAGCGCCGTCAGCGACGGGATCAGCAAAAAACTCTGGAACACGAAACCGACGGCCTGGCTGCGCAGCGCGGCACGGGACTCATCATCCATGTGGGACAAGACTTGCCCCAGCAACTCGATTTCGCCACTGCTGGGCACGTCCAGTCCGGCCAGCAAGGTCATCAAGGTAGATTTACCCGCTCCGGAAACCCCAACTAAAGCAATGCTTTCGCCCTGCTCGACCTCGAGCGAAACATCCTGCAGAATGGTGAGAGTCGTGGTGGCCGTTGTCACCTGTTTTGATACTGATTGCGCTTTTATCACGGATGTAGACATGATGCGGATCCTTGCACTGTTATTACTTGTTATGGCCCCACTCAGTAGTGTTGCCGCCACCCTGATGGTGCTTGGCGACAGCCTGAGTGCAGGCTATCAGATGCGTGCCGAACAAAGCTGGCCCCGTCTGATGGAACCCATGCTTAACGGCAACGGGCTGAAAATTGACGTCATTAATGCCAGTATCTCTGGCGACACCACAGGAAACGCTCTGGCCCGTCTGCCTAAGCTACTGAAACAGCATGCTCCAGATTACGTCATAATTGAGCTGGGTGCGAATGATGGTCTGCGCGGATTTCCACCGGCGACCATAGAGAATAACCTCAAAGCCATTATTGACCTTATTAAGGATAGCGGCGGTGAACCGATGTTGATGCAAATCCGCATCCCGCCCAACTACGGCAAGCGCTATACCAGCCAGTTTGAAGCTATCTATCCCAGACTCAGCAAAGACTACGCTTTGCCTCTGCTGCCCTTCTTTTTGGAGCAGGTCATTCTGCGTGACGGCTGGATGATGGATGATGGCCTGCACCCCAAAGCCAATGCCCAGCCCTGGATCGCTGAATTCATGACGGACACTATCACACCTTTTTTGTAACCAGATTTTACAGGGCGCGATAATGCCCGGATTTAAGGACTTTCAATGAGCACTGCCATTCTTATTACCGGCTGCAGCAGCGGTATCGGTTACCACTGTGCCAAATCTCTTCATCAGGCAGGCTATCTGGTGGTGGCCAGCTGCCGGCACGATGACGATGTCGCGCGCCTGCGCGATGAAGGCCTTCACTGCGTAAGGCTCGATCTCGCCGACAGCCAGTCGATTGAACAAGGACTGGCGGAAGCGCTGAGTATCACTCAAGGCAAACTTGATGTGCTGTTTAACAACGGCGCCTACGGCCAGCCCGGCGCCCTTGAAGATCTCCCCACCGATGCCCTTCGCGAGCAGTTCGAAACCAACCTGTTTGGCTGGCATTCGCTCACGAAAGCCGTGATTCCTGTGATGCTGGCTCAGGGAGGCGGCAAAATCGTGCAAAACAGCTCTGTGCTCGGTCTTGTGGCCATGAAGTACCGCGGCGCCTATAACGCCAGTAAATTTGCGCTGGAAGGCTATACCGACACACTAAGGCTGGAGCTGGCTAACACCCCGATTAAAGTCAGCCTGATAGAGCCAGGGCCGATTGAAAGTCAGTTCCGGGCCAATGCCAAGCGTCAGTTTGAAGCCCATATTGATATGACAGCATCGCGGCACAAAGACAGTTATCAGAACACTCTGGACCGGCTGGGCAAGCCCTCCCCGTCCAATAAATTCACACTGACGCCGGAAGCTGTACTCAAGCCGCTGATGCACATCATCAGCAGTGATCGGCCATCAGCCCGGTACTATGTCACCCAGCCGACCTATATCTTTGGCTTTCTGCGCAGAGTGCTGCCCGTTCGCTGGCTCGATCATCTGCTGGGAAAAAGCGATTAACCGGCACTCACAACGAACAAACTTTGATCTTGATCCGAGAGTCAAAAGCTCAGCGAAAAAATGCGCTTTTTTTAGCCAGCTGTCATGATTGTGTCATCTGCGCATTCTAGGCTTCTGGGTAAGTTGGTCCTTACCTGCTGAAGGGGTAAACCAGCGATCCCCCTAAACAAACGTGCTACATTTTTCGGAGAGATCGGCATGACATTACGCCAGATAAATGCGCTCTGTCTTTGTGTCGCTATTGCTCTGCTTCTGACCTTCCATCTGTAACGGAGAGCCTTGCTCTCCGTTTTTTTCTCTGAGACCTGTTACCAGCCGCGTTTTTCTGTCTTTTCCCTTGATTTTCCAGCCAATCAGCCCAACATCTTGAACATCACTCTTAAACGATCACGGAAACGCCCGGTATGAATGACAAATTAGCAATTGAACTGAATGAAACCAATCTGCATCAGGTGATAGAGCAGTCAATGCAACAGCTGGTCGTGATCAGCTTCTGGGCTCCATCCATGCCAGAAACAGCAGAAGTCAACACCCTGCTTGAGCGCTTGGCGGCCCAGTACGCTGGCCAGTTTGTGGTGGCAACGCTCAATTGCGAAGAACAGCAGATGGTGGCAGCCCAGTTCGGTGTGCGCAGTCTTCCGACCGTCGCCATTTTCAGTAATGGTCAGCCGGTTGACGGTGCGGCAGGCCCGCAAACCGAAGACAGCCTGCGTCAGATGCTGAGTAAACATTTACCCAGCCAGGAAGAAATGCAGCTGGAACAGGCCATTCAGTTAGTCAGCCAGCAAGCCTTCAACGAAGCACTGCCCATTCTGCGTGAACTGGCAGCCAGCCTGCCGGGTAACAGCCAGGTCTTGCTTGCCACCGCCGAATGCCTGCTGGAAACCGCACAGTTTGACGAAGCGGAAACCCTGCTGGGACAGATTCCGATGCAGGATCAGGACGGTTATTACAAAGGGCTGGTTGCCAAGCTGGAGCTCCACCGCCAGGCCAGCGATTCTCCGGAGATCCGTCAGTTAGAAGAAAAACTGGCCACCGATCCGGGCAACGGACAGCTCGCTTACGATCTTGCGGTGCAGTACAGTCAGGTCAATCGTCATCAGGAATCTCTGGATATCCTGCTGAATCTGCTGCGTAAAGATCTGAACTTTGCCGACGGCAATGCCAAGAAAACCATGATGGATATTCTGGCCTCACTCGGTCAGGGCAATGCCCTTGCCAGCCAGTATCGTCGCCAGCTTTATTCTCTGCTGTACTGATCTCACCCATGCCGCAGGCAATCCCACTTTGCCTGCGGTCAGGCGGTTATCCTGCCTCAGCTTCGCCCTTGGTCAGAGCATCAATGATCGGGCAACCCGGCTGGTTGTTCCCCGGACACTGGCTGATCAGGCTCTGAAGGCTTTGTTTCATAGCCAGTAATTCCTGGATCTGATGATCAATCTCAGCCAGTTTGTGCTCGGCTTTTTCTTTTACATCAGCACTTTTTCTGTCCGGATCCCGCGACAAGGCCAGTAGCTCACGACTTTCATCCAGACTGAATCCGACCAGACGCGATCGTTTTATCATCAACAGCTCGTTCACCTGCTTTTGGCTGTAACGGCGATAACCATTCTCACCCCGTTGCGGCTCGCTGATCATGCCCTTGCTTTCATAAAATCGTATGGTTTTGTTGGTCAGGCCCGTCTGTTTTGCCACTTCGCTGATATTCATCACTGCCCCACTTAAAAATACCGCTTGACCTTCCATTAACTGGAAGCTTTAGAGTAAGCATATCTCATAACTGTGGTGTAGAGGAAGACCATGGATAATTCAAATCACGCCCCCGCCCCAGCCAGCCATTCCGCTGCCAACATGGATATCAGGCTGCCACTTCGCAAGGTTCGCTGCATGAAGTGCGTCGGAAAAATTAAACAGGCGCTGAGCAAGCTCGATGGCATCGAATCGCTGGATATTGATACGCAACAAGCCCACATCACAGGGCACATCGATCTGAACGAAGTGATCAACACCATTGAAAATCTTGGCTATCAAGCAGGCTATCAGCATGACTTGCCGCTGTCGGGACTGTCGTGTGGCAAGTGCGTCAGTAAGCTGGAGGCCGTGTTCACAACCGAGCCGGAAATCACGCAGTTTGAAGTCAGCAAAACCCGGGCTAAGGTCACGGGATCACTGACTGAAACCGCGCTGGTAGCCCTGATTGAATCTGCAGGCTATCAGGTACCGGCTGAAACGGTTTTGCCCGACGCGACCGCGCCCGAGCAGACAGTTCAAGAGCCGGCAGACCAAGATCAGGCAACCAAAGAACAGTCCGAGCTTTCACCACAGGCAGGCCCTGACGCACCGCCCTCATCTGATAACAGCCACTACTTTTTGCTTTCAGGCATGACCTGCGCCAGTTGTGTGTCCTCAGTTGAAAAAGCCATTCAGGGCGTGGCGGCAGTCACGGCTGTCAGTGTCAACCTGGCCGAACGGACAGCGCTGGTTCAGGGGGATATCAATCCTGAGTCGGTGATCCAAGCTGTGTCTGATGCCGGGTATGGCGCAGAGCTCAGTGAAGATGAAGCGACAAGGCGCGAGCGCCAGCAAGCCCAGAACACAGCGACCTACAAACAACATCTGTTCAATGCCGGACTGGCATTAGCCCTGGGTGTGCCCCTCATGGCCTGGGGCGTATTCGGTGGCAGTATGATGATAGAGTCGGCCACCAGCCAGTGGGCTTGGGGCATCATAGGTGTGCTGACACTGGCGCTGCTCATTTACTGTGGCGGTCACTTTTTCCGCGATGCCTGGAAAGCCTTTTTACATCACAGAGCCAGTATGGATACCCTGGTCGCACTGGGGACAGGTGCTGCCTGGTTTTATTCCATGTTTGTGGTGCTCAAACCAGACTGGTTCCCGGCGCAGGCCAGGCACGTCTATTTTGAAGCGTCAGCCATGATTCTGGGGCTGATCACCCTGGGCCATGCACTAGAGGCCAAAGCGCGCGGGCGCACTTCGCGGGCGCTGGAAAAACTGATCGACCTGCAGCCGCAGACCGCCATTCTGGTCGACCCGCAAGGCGAGCGTGAAGTCCCTCTGGCTGAAGTTCAGCCGGGTATGGTGCTGCGTTTGCGTCCGGGTGCCAAAGTGCCGGTCGATGGTGTGATTGAGCAAGGTGAGAGCTATCTTGACGAATCCATGCTGACCGGTGAACCCGTCCCGGCCCATAAGAAGCCGGGAGACAAACTCCATGCCGGTACCATCAACCAAAGCGGCAGCCTGCTGTTTAAAGCGATGCAGGTCGGCAATCAAACCCTGCTGGCCCGGATCATAGGTCTGGTTCGTCAGGCACAGAGCAGCAAGCCGGAGCTGGCGAAAATGGCGGATACCATTTCGGCCATATTCGTTCCGGCCGTGATGATCATCGCCATTGTTACCGCCACCCTCTGGTATTACTTCGGCCCGGATCCCGTCTCGATTTACATGCTGATCACCGCAACAACGGTACTCATCATTGCCTGCCCCTGTGCATTAGGACTGGCGACCCCCATGTCTGTCACCGTCGGTCTTGGTCGTGCCGCGGAATACGGTATCCTGATCCGTCATGCCGATGCCATGCAACTGGCCGCCAACATAGATACAGTGGTGCTGGACAAAACCGGTACGCTGACCGAAGGCAAGCCTGTGCTCACACACAGCCATTATTATAGTGATCACACGGAACACGCTGTGCTGACCCTGGCGGCCAGCCTCGAACGCGGCGCTGAGCACCCGCTGGCAAAAGCTATCGTCTCAGCAGCAGAAGAGAAAGGATTATCGCTGCAATCAGCCCGAAACTTTAATGCTCAGGCCGGCTATGGCGTCAGCGGCGAGGTTAACGGACAGCGTGTTCTGCTGGGCAACCGTGCGCTGATGGAAAAAGAAAATATCGACATTTCTGACCATCAAAACGATGCCCACTCGCTGGCCGATGCCGGTGCAACGGCCATTTTTATTGCCGTAGACGGATCACTGGCCGCACTGTTGGGCATCAGTGATCCGCTGCGATCAGATTCCAAAGCCGCGGTAGAGAGACTTCAGGCGAAAGGGATCGAGGTGATCATGCTGACCGGCGACACCGAACGGACAGCCAAAGCAATCGCCCGCCAGGCGGGAATTGACCGCGTCATTGCCGGGGTCCTGCCCGACGGAAAATCCGACCAGGTGGCAAAACTGCAACAATCAGGAAAACACGTGGCCATGGTCGGGGACGGCATTAATGATGCCCCTGCACTGGCTAAGGCAGAAATTGGTATTGCCATGGGGAGCGGCAGCGATGTCGCCATTGAAAGCGCGCAATTAACCCTGGTGCGCCATTCTCTGCACGGCGTCGCCGATGCACTGGAGCTCTCATCAGCGACGTTACGTAACATGAAGCAAAACCTGTTCGGCGCCTTTGTGTATAACACATTGGGGATTCCGCTGGCCGCCGGTATCCTGTTCCCTTTCACCGGCAGTCTGCTCAGCCCTGTGATTGCCGGAGCGGCGATGGCTCTGTCGTCCATCACTGTGGTCAGCAATGCCAACAGACTGAGACTTTTCCGCCCTGGTAGTCAGGACAACGCTCAATTGAAGAATGAGGCCTGAGATGATGGCTTTACTTGCTGCACTGGCCATTGGCTTTATTGTCTGGTGGTTCTGGCTCCATCCCAACAAATAATCACTTCTGAGCGGCTGCTTTCTACAGCCGCTTTTTCTTGCCAGCCCACACCAGATTCCATAGGCTGTAGGCATCCTACCGCCAATGGAAACAGCATGTTCAAATCCTTGCTCACCAAAGCCGGTATCCTGCTGACAATCTTCAGTTCAGGTGCCTCTGCAGAACCTCAGGTCTGGCTGGCCAAAGACAACCAGCGACAGTTTGTGCTGATGGGATCTATCCATGTCGGCAGCGATGCACTCTACCCGCTGCCTGACGCCTTTAACCGTTACTGGCCCCAAGCGGATGGTCTGATTTTAGAAGCCAATATCCAAAAGCAATTCAGTATGCCGGCCATCGACGAGGCTTACTTTACCCGTAAACTGCTGCCGCCTTCTGATATCCGGACACTCAGAGATCTTGCCGCTCAGCTCAAGCTGTCTTCTTTCAGCCTGCTCGAAAGCCCGCCCTGGCTCACCGCCATGCATCTGCAAATGGCGCAGTCGCTAAAGTTTGGCCTCACTCCGGACAAAGGCATAGATCAGGTGGTGTTTAACCGGGCGCAAAAAGAGAATCTGCCCATTTTCGAGCTGGAAGGAATAGAAGCGCAGTTCCGCCTGCTGTCTTCACTGCCTGATCACGGATTAAACCTGCTGCAAACGACGCTCAACGAATGGCCACTGCTGGAAGAAGAAATGACCTGCCTGCTCACCGCCTGGCAGCAGGGCAATAATGCCGTACTGACAGAGCTCAGCCAGCAAGTCGCCCTGTCTGAAGAAACCGAACAGCACTTGCTGATACAGCGCAATTACAACTGGGCTAAACAGCTCACCATCTCCCCTCAGTACCAGAAAGGGACTTTCCTGGTGGTGGTCGGTGCTTACCACATGATGGGCGAGGAAGGGCTACCGGCATTACTGCAAAAGCAGGGATTCACAGTGCAGCAAATCAACAGCGCACAGCCTGCCTCCTGCCAATCCGGTATCGCAAAAAAAACCTCTGGCCATCGGCCATGAGTCGCCGAGTCTAATTCTTTCCTCGCCAAGGGGAGGGAATAACCGTGGTTTCAGCAAGCTCTGTACGATCCCTCCCCCTTTTCAAGGGGGAGGTCAGGTGGGGGTTACTGGGCACAAGAGCCAAATTATGCACATATAAAAAAGCCCGCTCATTGAGCGGGCTTCTTAAAGGTGGTCGGTGAAGAGGGATTCGAACCCCCGACCCTCTGGTCCCAAACCAGATGCGCTACCAAACTGCGCTATTCACCGATAATTCTGTTTTTGCTTTGAGACTTGCTCCAGAAGGTCCCTCTGGTCCGCTATTCTCAAAAGCCGGAGATGCGCTACCAAACTGCGCTATTCACCGATAATTCTGTTTTCGCTTTGAGACTTGCTCCAGAGGGTCCCTCTGGTCCGCTATTCTCAAAATCCGGAGATGCACTACTAAACTGCGCTATTCACCGATAATTTGTTCAGACTGACTACAGTCTTAAAAACGAGATTTGCTTCTTTTGAAAGTATAACTCTTGTTATCTGAGTTACTCAAATCGCGTTTTGAAATAGTGGTCGGTGAAGAGGGATTCGAACCCCCGACCCTCTGGTCCCAAACCAGATGCGCTACCAAACTGCGCTATTCACCGATATGTTTTGTTGCTACTTTGAGTTTCGCTCCAGAGGGTCCCTCTGGTCCGCTATTCTCAAAAGCCGGAGATGCGCTACCAAACTGCGCTATTCACCGATATGTTTTGCTGTTGCTTTGAGTTTTGCTCCAGAGGGCTCCTCTGGTCCGCTATTCTCAAAAGCCGGAGATGCGCGACCAAACTGCGCTATTCACCGATATGTTTTGTTGCTACTTTGAGTTTCGCTCCAGAGGGCTCCTCTGGTCCGCTATTCTCAAAAGCCGGAGATGCGCGACCAAACTGCGCTATTCACCAACAAAAAACGAAACGCTGATGCGATTCGAGGTGGCCTATAATACTGGCTAATTTACTGAACGCAAGAGGAGGAACAGAAAATTTCCTTTCCTTGCTGCTACTTGCTTAGGAATGCACCAGTTAACGCAGAATTTTGCTGAGATCCGCAAAAAAACACACCAATAGTGATGATTCGAGTATGAATTGATCCAGATCATCAGCTCGTTCGCCAAGGTCCATTAAGCTTGAATTCAGTTTCCCAGGCAGAGGGCATCACATGGAATTTTGGCTAGATTTACTCTTTGGTAATCCGGTTGGCCTATCATCAATGATAGTGATTTTCGGTGCATTGGGGCTAATGCTCTTCTATGGTGGTTATTTTGTCTATAAAGCTATGAATGCAAAGCCACAAGATTAGCCGTTCCGTTATCTCCAATCTTCTTTGAATCCTGAGGACTCTGACAGGCCCGGGATTCTTTTTTTTCTTGCCAAGCCACGTATAATCTTCCCTACCGTCCGCAGTAGAAAAACACACCATGTCCGATCAAGATGAACTGGACCTGTTCCGAGAAATGATGGCCGATGTGGCCCCGCTGGAGCAGGATAAAGTAACCCCGGAAAAGAAGCATCAGATTACTGACGCCCAACTCGCCCGACAAGCCGCAGCGCAGAGCCTGGCTGACAGTGATCCGGAATATTTATCACTCGATTATGCCACTATGGTCAAGCCGGATGACATGCTGGATTACAAGCGTGACGGGGTTCAGGACGGTGTCATCCGCAAGTTAAGACTGGGCAAGTACGATATTCAGGCCAGGCTTGACCTGCACCGTAAAACGCTCAGGGAAGCCAGAGATGAAGTATTGCACTTTCTCAGGCAGTGTCAGCGCATGGACATTCGTACCGTGCTTATTGTGCACGGTAAAGGTGAACGTTCCACGCCTCCGGCATTGATGAAGAGCTATGTCGCGACCTGGCTGACCCAAATCAGTGATGTGATGGGCTATCACTCAGCGTTACGACAGCATGGCGGCAACGGTGCCCTGTATGTCATGCTCAAAAAAAGCCCTGAACGTAAACTGGAAAACCGGGAGCGGCATCAGAAACGCCAGAGCTGAAGCTGTCAGAGTGGCAGTGTGTTTATCCCTGCCACACCACTCTGAGGGCCAGCATAATCAGCACCACGCCGGACAAACGATCGATCAGCTGGGCCCGCGTTTTCAGCGTTTCTAACACCGCAGGCCGGGACAACACCAGGGCAATCAGAGTGTACCAGAGGCCATCCACCAATAATGGTGTGGCGACAATAATCACTCTGTCGCTGATCCCACTCCCGACGGCCACAAACTGGCTGAACAGCGCGAGAAAAAACAGCGCAAGTTTGGGATTGAGCACAGAGATCATCAGCCCGTCCCGGGCTGCACTGGCCATGCTTGCCGGTTCGCCTGCCGCCAGTTTTGCCGCCACTCCCCCTTTCGAACGCAGGGCATTGATCCCCAGATACGCCAGGTAAGCGGCGCCTGAATAGGTAATGATCTGAAACAGTGTCGGTGATTGTTTGAGGACAACAGCCAGTCCAAGCAACGTCAGTAACGCATACACACCAACGCCAAACGCATGGGCCCAGGAGGTCACAATGCCATGTAAGCGCCCGCCCGCCAGACTGTGTTTCGCCACCACCGCTAAACTCGGCCCGGGCGACATTGCCCCTAACATACAAATCATCAGTAATGAAAGCCAGATACTGAACGTCATCCTTGTCTCCTGCGGCCAATACTCAGCCTGTCGTAAATTAAATAAGTGGTTGGAATAAGTGGCTGGAATAATTAACGGGCTAACGCCGCCAGTTGACCACAGGTCAGTTGCAACAGATCCTTGGGCGCCAATTCTATTTCCAATCCTCGCCGACCCGCACTGACACAGATAGTGTCATAGTCCTTGGCCGAGTCATCAAGAAAAGTGGGCAAGCGTTTTTTCTGACCTAAAGGACTGATCCCGCCAACAATATATCCCGTTGTTTTTTCAGCTATGGCCGGATCGGCCATTTCGGCTTTTTTGGCCCCTGCGGCTTTTGCCGCCGATTTCAGATCCAGCATACCCGCCACCGGGACTATAGCCACCGCCAGTTGCCTGGGATCGCCATTACAGGAGAACAGCAGGGTTTTAAACACCCTAGCCGGATCCTGCCCCAGCACCTCTGCCGCTTCCAGGCCGAAATTGGTATTGTTCGGATCATGCAGATACTGATGGACTTTATGAGCAATTTTGTGCTTTTTCGCGAGATTTATAGCGGGTGTCATCCTGTCCTCCGGCATAATTATCGTTACCCACTATAGCTAACAGGTATCTTCCCGCCAAGCCAGTTTCGGCACAGGCAGCAATAAAAAAGCTCACCTGCCAGAACAAGTGAGCTTTAGTCTTCAGCACAGAATCTCAGTACCGATTAACGGTACACAATCTCGCCGTTAGGATCGAACGCATGAACATTAATCGGGCTGCTGTCTTCCAGGTAGTCTTTCAGCACTTCTGCATCAACAAATCCGGTGTTCACGTAACCGGCATGATCCACCAGCTTAGGATAGCCATCGCCACCGGCGGCATTAAAACTCGGCACAGTAAACCGGTAGGTTTTGCCTGGCACCAGCGCTTTGCCACCAATCTTAACATTGCTGACTTTACCGTCCCGGATATCCATAGTGACACCATAGAACTGCGCATATGCCCCTGAATCAACAGGCTTAGTCGCAACAGAACCCAGGTAGTCCAATACTTCGGCCCCCGTCATATCGGTATAGGTCACCATATTGCCAAATGGCTGTACTTTCAGCACATCTTTATAAGTAATATCACCGGCAGGAATAGAGTCACGGACGCCGCCTGAGTTCATGACCGCGAAATCAGCTTTGGCGCGCTGCATGTGAGAGGCGGCAATTAAACGCCCCAGATTGGTCTGCTGAAAACGCACTACGCTCCGGTCGCCTTCCAGTTTGCCGTTTGACTGGGCAATCTTGATATTGAGTTTCGCTTGTCCGCGCTCCTGGTATGGCGTTAAGAAAGCTTTCACTGTGGCATCCTGAGGGATCTCCTGCTCAATAAACACTTTCTCTGACTGGCCGTCAGCCAGCTTGATTTTCTTCTTCAGGTTAACCGGAATCAGATCGTAGCTGACCATATTCAGCTCACCGTTTCTGAACTCAAAATCCGCCCGGCCCACATACTTGCCCCACTCGTGTGCCTGCACAATCCAGGTGCCATTCTGCTGATCCGGTTTGCAATCGTCACTCGGTTTGAAGGATGGATTCGCCACATTCGGCCCTTCCATGCAGACAGGCTCCTGAGAGTGGCCACCGACGATCAAGTCCAGATCGCCCGGCTCTAGATAACGCGCCAGGGCAACATCACCCGGCGCATTGACACCATGTTTACCATTGGCATAGTGACCCATGTGTGTCGCAGCAATAATAAGATCCGGTTTTTCCGTTGCTTTCAGCTCGGCGATGACAGCCTTGGCTTCGGCTTTCGGATCGCGAAATTCAATGCCGCCAATGTATTCCGGGTTACCAATTTTCGCGGTATCTTCAGTCGTCAGACCGATAACGGCAATTTTGATCCCCTGCTGCTCGAAAATCTGGTACGGCTGGAACAAACGCTTGCCTGTCGCCTTGTCATAAATGTTGGCTGACAGCATAGGAAAGTTAGCCCATCCTTCCTGCTTGCGCAGCACATCGAGCGGGTTATCGAATTCATGGTTACCCACAGCCATCGCATCGTAGCCAAGCATGTTCATGCCTTTAAAATCGGGCTCCGCATCCTGCAGATCCGACTCAGGCACGCCTGTGTTGATATCGCCGCCAGACAGCAGCAGGCTGGTGCCGCCTTCTTCTGTCACTGCTTCTCTCAGGTCATCCAGCAAGGTCTTGCGGGCAGCCATACCGTATTCACCGTCACGGTTGTGCCAGAAACGGCCATGATGATCATTGGTATGAAGAATAGTCAGCTTATAGGTCTGGTCTGATTGCCAGGTGTCGGCTTGTTCCTGACTCGCACAGCCAGCCAATACCATTAGCAATCCCGCTGACAAGGCAGTGCGGGTAAACATTTTATTTTTCATTTCATCACCTTACACAGTCAACTCTCATGGCTCACCTCCTTTCCTTGGCGGTGGTTGTGGCCAAAAACAGTGCCCAGTGTAAAGTAATCAAATGCCAGGTGGCAGGCGATTTCACCATAGTGTTAATTGGATCACTATGCAATCGATATCATTTTTATTTTTGAATGACATACACCAAGTTCATATCAGAAAACGCGACTTTCAGTATCTGATCCAAACACTGATATCCGAGATAGCATGCACCCCCGGCATCATGACGTTACGAAATGCTTGATAAAATACCTTCTGTCTAAGGAAACACGGCCAACCCTCCAAAAACACAAGTTTCCAGACATCACGCCCTTATTTCCGTACATCACATCCTTAAATAAAACGACAATGTTTGAACCGTTTTTTATTCACAAAAAAGACCACCAACCAAGATATTGAATTAAATATTTAGAATTTAAACTTCCCCGGCAAACTTTTAATCCAAAAAACGATAACATTAGTCACACCTAATGTTTAAGTTTATCGATATGGCCGTCGTTTAAAGATATTAAGTTCAAATGTTGTTTTCCCTGCCTCATCTTTCACATTTTCATGCAACATGATGAGAGAACATGGTAATCAGATTCCGTTCCATCCATTGAGACCACTCATGAAACTAACCCTAAAACAAAAACTCATCGCTGCCAGCTTATCTGCCGTTGTAGTTATGGCTACCGCTCTGACCTGGCTGGCTGCAAGCCAACTTCATGAACAAACCCAAAACAGCATTTTTGACCGGGCTGACAGCCTGAGCAAAACAGCAACCAAAGGGATCAGTGACTGGATTAATATTCGACGTGATATTACCAGTGCCGTCAAACCTTATGTAACCGCCGCAGAACCTGTTCCTTACCTGCAACAGGCACGGGATGCCGGCAACTTTGATTTAACCTACTTCGGTACGCCCGCCGGAGACATGGTTCGTTCTAATCCGGAGCGTAACCGCGCTGGCTATGATCCCCGCGTCCGCCCTTGGTACATTGATGCTCAAAAAGCAGATCAACCGATCATTACCACTGCTTATCTGGATGCGATTACCAATGCACCTATGGTGACACTGGCTCAACCTGTGAAGCAAAATGGGCAGTTGGTTGCTGTCATCGGCTCTGATGTCCTGATTGATCAGATGATTTCGGATGTGATCAGCCTGGATGCCGGTGATAATGCTTATGCGATGCTGCTCAATACTCAGGACAACACATTTTTAGCGCACCCAAACAAAGCGTTACTGCTTAAATCCATCAGCCAATACGATTCGGCATTAAGCATGAGCATCATTCATCAAGCGGTCAGCACCCGGACCCTTGTCAATCAAACCATCAAAGGAAAAGAGAAGCTGCTCTACTTTACCGAAGTCCCTGGTACACCGTGGATTTTAGGTCTGGAACTGGACAAAGCGACAGAAGAAGCCAGCCAGAGCGAGCTGCTGACCCGGCTGATCCTTGCTTCAATCGTGATTACGCTGGCTGTGCTGGCGGCTGTGGCCTGGCTGGTCGGTTACCTGTTCCGTGATCTGGGCCGGGTGTCTGAAGCACTGGCTGAAATTGCGACGGGTGAAGGCGACCTGACCCAGCGTCTGGAGCCGCGCAGCGATGATGAAGTCGGCCAGCTGGCTCATAATTTCAACCGCTTTGTCGGCAACATGCACGGCATGGTGATGCGCCTGCGGGATGTGTCTCAGTCACTGAACTCTCAGGCACATCAGACAGCTTCTCAGGCGGAAGAGCGCAGCACCCGCATTCGCCACCAGCAGGATGAAATCAACATGGTTGCGACCGCCATAAACGAAATGGCTGCAGCCACACAGGAAATCGCCGGCAATGCTGATAATACGGCCAAAACATCGGCAGAGACCGTTGAGGCTGCACAACATGGTGCCGAGCAAGTCGATCAGAGTCAGAGTTCAACTACCAGCCTGGCCAGCGAAGTTGAAACGGCAACAGAGGTCATTAGTGAACTGAATCATCACTCACAGAGCATCACCACGATTCTGTCAACCATTCAAAACATCGCTGAACAGACCAACCTGCTGGCACTGAATGCCGCGATTGAAGCCGCCCGTGCCGGCGAACAAGGTCGTGGTTTTGCAGTGGTTGCCGATGAAGTGCGCGTGCTGAGCCAGCGTACACATGCCTCGACACAGGAAATTCAGCAAATGATTGAAACCCTGCAAAAAACAACAGGCAGTGCCGTCGGTATTATGAGTGACAGTCGCCGTCTGGCGGAAACCAGTGTGGATGACGCTAATTCCGCTTCAGCCAGCCTGGCACAGATCATTTCTGCGATTACCAATATCAGTGATATGGCCACACAGATTGCATCGGCTGCGGAAGAACAATCCTCTGTGACGTCAGAAATCACCCGAAATACTGAGAGTATCCGGGACGTTTCTAACGATCTGGCTCAGGAGGCGAGTGTCGCAGCACAACAGGCCGCGCAGTTGTCCGAACTGTCGCATGAGCTACAACAGGAAATCAGCCGCTTTAAGCTGTAGTCTGTGACTCAGTTGCTTTCAAAAAAAACACCCCGAATCGGGGTGTTTTTTTCTTGCGGATACGCCTGCGTTTAGGCGGTTACGGCTTGGCGCTGCTGATGTTTCACAAACACAGCGATCAGCGCACTGGCAGCCAGAAAGAAACAATAATAAGAATGGCTGACAACCGCTAATGGCGACAGCCCAAAGACCGAGCCTAGCAACAGTGCCTGCGCACCATAAGGCAGCACACCCTGAATGACACATGAGAATATATCCAGCAAGCTGGCCGAGCGGCGTGGCGTCACTGCATTTTGTTCTGCCAGTTCACGGGCAACGCCGCCTGCGACAATAATGGCCACTGTGTTGTTGGCCGTGCAGACATTGGTCAGGCTGACCAGCCCCGCAATGCCCATTTCGCTCGCTCTTTGCGACTGATCGCCGCCTGATTTTTTGCTGAAAGCGCCGATCAGCTTACTGACTAACAGCGTCAGAAATGCCAGGCCTCCCTGACGACGCATCAGTTCGCTCATACCGCCAATCAGCAGGGATAACAGGAAGATTTCCTGCATGTTGCCAAACCCGGTATAGATATCTTTGCTCCAGCTCGCCAGACTGTAATCAGACACTGACAATAAACCCACACCGCCAGCCAGAATAATGCCCAGGCTCAACACAACAAAAACATTCACACCGGACACAGCAAGGACCAGAATCGTGATATAGGGCAAGACCTTGAGCCATTCGATGCTGGTAACAGTCGGTGCTTCAGACGGTGAGGAATGGAAAAGAAACAGCAAGATGGCTGCCAACGCCGCTGGCAGCGCAATGGCGATGTTCTCGCGGAACTTATCGCGCATCGCACAGCCCTGAGAGCGGGTGGCGGCGATAGTGGTATCAGAGATAATCGACAAATTATCGCCGAACATGGCACCACTGAGCACCACACCGGCTGTCAGAGCGATATCCAGATCGGCGGTATCGGCAATGCCCAGCGCCACTGGCGCCACCGCAGCAATCGTGCCCATTGAGGTTCCCATTGCCGTGGCAATAAAGGCCGCGATGACAAAAATACCCGGCAATATCAGGCTGGGTGGTAATAAGGACAAACCGAGATTGACGGTGGCATCAACCCCACCCGTTGCTTTCGCCACTGCCGCAAACGCACCCGCCAGCAGATAAATCATACACATGGCTATGATATCGCTGTGACCCACACCACGCATAAAATCTTCGATGGTTTTATTGAGCGCCTCTTTGCTCAACACAATAGCAACCAATATTGCAGGCAATGCCGCAACAGGGGCCGGTAATTGATAGAAGGCAAAATCGACACCCTGCCAGGTCAGATAGCTGCCCACACCGATAAAGAGAGACAGGAAAACCGCCAAAGGCAACAGTGCCAGCGCGGAAGGAGACGGCGAATCTGAAAGTGTGTGTGGATTGGCGTGCAACATTATCTCTACAGGGCATTGTTTTGAATTGGTCGCATAGCCTAAAACTTACATCCAAACGTGTCAACATCCAGACGTCTAAACATCCATATGCAATTAATACTCCAGAGACTTATCCTGATACCACCTACTGGTGCTCCGCCAGTTAAGCCACCTGTCTCGTCGCATGCCGAATATTCATTAAGCCACTGATAACAATCAGTAATGACCCCAAAAGAACAAAATTATCAGGGATATCATCCCATACGATATAACCAATCACGCCAGCCCATACGATACAGGTATACTGCATCATCCCCGTGACTGAAGCCGATACCCTTTTCAATGCAAGGAAAATGCACAACTGCGCAAGCCCGGCACTGAGGCCACAAAGAATGAACAGTCCCAGATCGCTCCACGTGGGTACAGTAAAACTGTTGGTCAGTAGCAACCCGGAGGCCAGAATATTAAACAACATGCCATAAAACAGGACAGCAGCCGGGCTTTCTTTTGGCCCCATCTTTCTCATCACGATAGTATTCAGTGCAAAGCAAAGGGCAGCCGCTAAGGCACCAAGTACACCAAGATTAAACGTCACCATTCCCGGGCGGAGCACGACTATTGTTCCTGCAAACCCGAGGCACACGCACAGCAGCTGATAGACAGAAATACGTTCAGCAAGAAAAACCGGTGATAGCAGGCAAAGCAGTAACGGACCGGTTAAAATGATTGAAAAAGTGTCAGCAAAATCCATTTGGCTAAAGGCAAATAACGCTGAAAACCGCATTGCGAGAATAATGCTCCCACGAGCGAGATGGTATCTGTACTGCGTGGTTACCAGTACTGATGAAAAACTGTTGCCATTTAACATGAATATAATGGGGATCAGACTGAATACAGAGCTGAAAAAGGTAATTTGGGCAAAACTGTAATCTGAAGAGAGCTGTTTACCCAATGCATCCATAACACTGAACATCAGGAAGCTGAAAGCGGCAAGCAGAACCCCTAAATGACGCCCTTTATTTAGCATGGTTATCCTCATCAAATATTAACCGGAGCGACTGATAAAACGCCTCAGAAAAATCGACATTGCCGTGCATGTTATCCGTCATATGACAAACTGAAATACGCAGCCTATGTGTATTTTTAATTGGCTTACATGAAAACAATGCCGCCAGCTTTTGCCTTAACACCGGCGACTGACACTCAAGTACCACCATGTGGCTTTTCCCGGCAGAAATCACTGTTACACCATTACGATTTAGCAGCGCCTCAATGGCGGGTGAGATGTGGATAAAAGCATTATTGAAACATTGCGGATGAGCGGAGGACAGCCGTTTGTCCAGCGCCATCAAGTCCCGTAATGAACGGGTACCGGTACTGGCTGTGTCTAAGGTCTTACTGAGCAGTTGATTTAACGGATGTGATTTCTTGACAGCCAGCAAAGCAATACCGATATGCAGCCCGGCATGTTTATGAAGAGGCGCAAAGAAGACATCAGAGTGTGCGATAAGATCGCTATGGTGCACGGTTGCAAATGACTGCGCACCGTCCACTGCCAGTATTGAATGGCCATGCAACTGGCCTAAATCAATAAGATTACCTGTAACCGGAGACAGGTGTGTCACCAGTTGTATCTCAGGTTGCCCACCGCTTATATTCCCTTCAGAGAATAATTGAAATAAAGACTGGTATTGCGGGTAATGCTGTTCATTAGCAAAATCAATACTGACGCTAACCTTATTTAACTGGCAGGCAAATAAAAATTTGACCAGACAGTCCGTGGTATTAGTGAACATAAATAAATCATGTTCAGGGCAGTACATGTTTCTCAGTTTTTCCTGAACATCCAATTTCAGTCGGTAATATGACTTATAGTATGCTTTCCCCTCCATTCCCGGGCCAAGAGCCTTGACGAGATCCGGGTGTATCGATGAAGAATCAACTAACATTCTTGGCTTGGTCACTTTATTCATTGCCCGCTAAATACAGTCGTATTTTATCAATGATATCATCATCATTTCGGACCAAGCGTGATACATTCATGCTACTTTCTAATCCGAGCAACTCATTACCGATGACATAACCTTCAGAAGCATTCGATAACAAAGTAAAATCATTGTCATCATTGCCAAAGCAGATAAGGTTATAATGGCTAATTCCGCTGATGAGATTCAGCGCTTTATATTTGTCTGTGAAATAGCAATTCAGCTCAGCTGTATCATCACCGTGAAAATTAAATGCGGTACCATCACTGATACTTTTATACAAGGGCATGAGTTTTTTCTGAATATTCTCTGATCGGCAAGATATTTTTATCACCCCCTGATCCCAGCTCGAACTCGCTTTATCCAATGTCAGTTTATCCTCGTAGGCAAGCATTTCCGGGAACAAGGACTCATCACCATGCATTGTAAACTTATCCCCGTACTCGAGAAAATAACTTACCTCCATTTCATCGAGAAACTGAACTATGGTATTTACGTCTTTTTGCGACAAACCGGACACAAGCGTCTGCTGATGTATTTCATCTAGAATGACTGAACCATTGCAGCAGATGACAGGGACTTCACGGCTCAGATCGCCTAATGCTTTTCTCGCCCCCCTGGGAGCTCGGGATGTCGCAAATGCCAGACGGGATGATGACCCATCTTTAATTGTCTGGAGGGCAGCTTTCATTTTGTCACTGACGATTCCGCCGTCAGCAATAGTACCATCAATATCAAATACCAACATATTAGGAAGATCGTTATTTATTTTCTTCCCAGACTTCCTGACTAACCCATTTCTGATCAGAGAAGGAATAACATCAATAGCAAAAACACTGCCTATCGCGACGCCATTTTCCAGGTGTTCTCCATCCACCCAGGCTATTTCTTCAATTTCAGAACATGGTTTCGGCTGACCGAATATTTTCACAAGATCAACATCAATCTCTACCAAAGTGTCTTCAAAAGCACTTTTCCGAGTAAATGTACCAAAATATTCAGCACTCACCAGCTCTACGCCGAGCTCTTCGTTTAACTCCCGTTCAAGGCACGCTTTTTTCGTTTCACCGTCTTCGGGTTTACCGCCCGGAGAGATAAACATATCTGTCCCTTTTTTCCTGACCAGCAAAATTTGTCCGGCTCGGCATATAATTGCAGCATATTTTTTTATCGTTTTCATTTCCAGAGTCACTTTGCTGTCGAAAGTCAATAAGAGTGCCGTATCAACAGCACTCTTACATCATTAATGCATCATCAAACAGATCAGATACAAACGTATCAATGCATTCAGGATGCTTTTCTCAATGCTTGATAATTTTTCAGTTTACCTGACAGAAAATGAATAATGTCATCGCAAAGACTTTCCTTGTCCGCCAGATATTCCAAAATGGTTTCATCAGAAGCGATGGTGGCTGAATCGCCAAAAATCGACACACCTTCCAGTGATTTTGTCGATAGTCCTAATTGCAGCAGGCGATACTTTACTTCGTCTTGTGACTGGGCCATGTGATAAACAGGGCTGTTATAGGTAATACCGAATCGTTTCATATAATCGACGAAATATTCTTTTGCGACTAAACGCTGCTCTGGAAATTCTTTCTGGTATTCAACGATACCGTCATTAATAATATCGATACCATTTCGGGTGCAATAATCGATCACATGGGCATGAATCGCCATTTTTTCACCCAGTAATATCAGGTTTTTCTTGTACCTGGCAAAATCGCTTTCAATATTCTCTATTGCAATACTTCTGAAACTACCACTGATATCTACCACTTCATGCGTTAGCACCAAATCACCAAATCTGTCTTTCAGTTCCTCTACACGTAAAGGCAATAGCTTTCTGTGTAGCCCACAACCACTATTGGCAGTAAACAAGTGAACCGAAATGCCGTTTAACATTAAATAACTGGCGGCAAGAGTACTGTCTCTCCCACCGGTAAACATAACGAGTTGCGGGCGTTTCCCATCTTCATAATTTGTCTTTATATTCATTGTTACATCCTTGTTATATGACCAAAACAACGGATGCTATATTCAATAATGATAATAGTCAAAAATATGCACTTATTGATAATTAAGAAGTTATTTTACCCATTAATAACAATTTAAATATTAAATGAGTATAATCATGGAAATCAGATATTTAAACACAAGTTACTTTGCTGTGTTTTATATCACTAATAAAGCTCCGATAATATATTGTTTCATTTTTACGTTTTTTATCAGATGTAATAGTTGTTACAACTGTAAGATCATGTTAAACAAAACATTCTCCTTTATCTTATCCTGTCCGTCTTAACCCCCCGCTGCAAGCACCTCAAAGTGACAAATTTTCAACCAAAAAAGCGTCAATAATCAGTCATGTTAAAAAGTTAAATTTCCATATACAACCGTCGTATAGCTATATAGAATTCTCCGTATTGTTTTTCTTCATTTGTCACACTTTTTGTGCAACGAAAAGTAAAAACATTGATATCAGCTTCCGTTCCATCCATCGAGACTCATCATGAAACTGACCCTAAAGCAAAAACTCATAGGAGCCAGCTTATCTGCCGTCGTGGTTATGGCAACCGCGCTGACATGGCTGGCCGCAAACCAACTTTATCAACAGACACAAAACAGCATTTTTAGCCGTGCCGACAGCTTGAGCAAAACCGCGACTAAAGGGATCAGTGACTGGATTGAGATCCGTCGCAGTATCACCAGCGCCATCAAACCTTACCTGGAAACCTCAGACCCTGTGCCATACCTGCAGCAGGCGCGCATCGCCGGTGGCTTTGATGAAATGTATTTCGGCACAACCGCCGGTGAAATGTTCCGCTCCTACCCTGAGCGAAACCGGGCAGGTTACGACCCCCGCCAGCGCCCCTGGTATATAGACGCCAAATCAGCTAACAAGCCGATCATTACAACTGCATATCGTGATGCCATTACCAACGCGTTACTGGTGACTCTGGCTGAGCCGGTCAAAAAGAATGGCCAGCTTGCGGCTGTTATTGGTTCCGATGTACTGATTGATCAGCTGATTTCCGATGTGATCAGCCTGGATGCAGGTAAGAATGCCTACGCCATGCTCATCAACTCGCAGGATAATACCTTCCTGGCCCATCCTAATCAGTCTTTGCTGCTGAAACCTATCGATGGTTACACTGAAGAGTTGAGCATCAGCCAGATTCAACGTTCGGTGAGCAACAGAACGGTATTGAACCAGACGATTCAGGGTGTGGATAAACTGTTGTACTTTGCGCAAGTTCCCGGCACGCCGTGGATTCTTGGCCTGGAAATGGACAAGGCCACCGAAGAAGCCAGCCAGAGTCAACTGCTGAGCCGCCTGATCATCACCTCCATCCTTATTACTCTGATTGTACTGGCAGCTGTCGCCTGGCTGGTCGGATTCCTGTTCCGCGACCTGAGCCGTGTGTCTGACGCACTGGCCGAGATTGCAACGGGTGAAGGGGATCTGACCCAGCGCCTTGAACCACGCAGCGACGACGAAGTCGGACAGCTGGCACATAACTTCAACCGCTTTGTCGGCAACATGCATGGCATGGTAACGCGTCTGCGCGATGTCTCTCACTCGCTGACGTTGCAGGCCCATCAAACCGCCTCACAAGCAGAAGAGCGCAGCACACGTATCCGCCACCAGCAGGATGAGATCAACATGGTGGCAACTGCCATCAATGAAATGGCCGCTGCCACACAGGAAATTGCCGGTAATGCCGATAACACGGCCCGCACCTCGACCGAAACGGTTCAGGCGGCAGAACACGGTGCCGAGCAGGTTGACCAGAGCCAGAACTCGATTACCAATCTGGCCGGCGAAGTGGAAACCGCGACAGACGTCATTGGTGAGCTCAATACCCATGCGCAGAGCATTACCACCATTCTGTCGACCATTCAAAATATTGCAGAACAAACCAACCTGCTGGCGCTCAATGCTGCCATCGAAGCCGCCCGTGCGGGTGAGCAAGGTCGTGGCTTTGCCGTCGTGGCCGATGAAGTGCGGGTATTGAGCCAGCGTACTCATGCTTCTACGCAGGAAATTCAGCAAATGATTGAAACCCTGCAACAAACGACAGGACGTGCTGTCGGCATTATGGGCGACAGTCGCCGTTTGGCTGAAACCAGTGTGGATGATGCCAATGCCGCTTCAGCCAGCCTGGCGCAAATCATCTCGGCCATTACCAATATCAGCGACATGGCGACTCAGATAGCTTCTGCCGCAGAAGAGCAGTCTTCTGTGACCTCTGAGATCACGCGTAACACTGAAGGGATCCGTGACGTTTCTAACGAGCTGGCTCAGGAAGCAAGTGAAGCGGCGCAGCAAGCTTCTCAGCTGTCAGAGCTATCTCACGAGCTGCAGCAGGAAATCAGCCGCTTTAAGCTATAAATAGCATTCAGCGGACAGAAAAAGGGGGTGTCAGTCATGACACCCCCTTTTGTTTTTCTCTGATCGTTTATCTCAGGTCGTCTCCGGCAGTCACCCTGCTCAGGTTCTGCCTGTAACAGCCTTATGCAATGTCGATGGCTTCGAAACTCTTCACCAGATCATCAAGCTGTTTGATCTGAGCAAGGAAGGGTTCCAGCTTATCCATAGGGAATGCGGAAGGGCCATCGCAGCGAGCGGCATCCGGGTTGGGATGCGCTTCCATGAACAGACCAGCGATTCCCGCCGCCATACCGGCACGCGCCAGCGTCACCGTTTGCTCACGGCGACCACCGGAGGCAGCACCCAGCGGATCGCGGCACTGCAGTGCGTGGGTGACGTCAAAAATGATCGGACTGCCTTTGGAAGCTTTCTTCATGACATCAAAGCCCAGCATATCGACAACCAGATTATCGTAACCGTGCAGCGCACCACGCTCGCAGAGAATAATCTGGTCGTTGTTACATTCCGCAAATTTCTCAACGATATTACCCACCTGACCCGGACTCATGAACTGAGGCTTCTTCACGTTGATCACGGCACCGGTTTTGGCCATCGCTTCAACCAGATCGGTCTGACGAGCAAGAAATGCCGGCAGCTGAATCACATCCACCACCTCGGCAACAGGCTGACACTGATATTGTTCATGAATATCAGTGATAATTTTCACGCCAAAGGTATCTTTCAGCTCCTGAAAGATTTTCAGGCCTTCTTCCATGCCAGGGCCACGATAAGAATGGACCGAAGAACGGTTCGCCTTATCAAAGGAAGCCTTAAATACATAAGGAATGCCCAGCTTTTCCGTTACTTTGACATAGTGCTCACAGATCTGCATCGCAAGATCACGCGACTCCAGCACGTTCATGCCACCAAACAGCACAAAGGCTTTGTCGTTAGCGACATCAATGTCGCCAATACGAACCACTTTCTGTTCCATGATGCTACTCTTCTTCTCTGTCATTTGGTCTGTTCCGCAGGCTTTCAGTGAAGGACCTGCGGGTTTGCATTCAAGACTTTCACTTGCAGTTTCAGCAATTCTGCGGCCGGATCTTCCGGACACTGCTCAATAAAGTAGGCATAGTCCATAGCAGCGGCATGACTGCACTCTAATTGCTGATAAATATAGCCGCGATCGCGAATTTCATGGGGATCGCCCGGACGCAGCGACAAGGCCAGATCGCTGCAGCGTAATGCATCGGCATATTGCTCTTCTCGCAGCAAAGCACTTTTTAGCACCGTCAGCCATCGTGCCAGCACATCTGTATGGCTGGTGGTGGTGAGATAGCTTTCGCGCCAGGGTGCCAGCGGGCCTTTGTGCCCACGCAGCCAGGCACTGAGTGTCTGGCGGCTGACAAATTCACCGTCAAACGGATTAATAAACTGAGGCTCACTGTTGGGCCAGTCGACACGCAGAATATACTGAGTGGGAAAAGCCACACCGGTGACAGGTAACTCCAGATGCTGAGCCAGATAAATCATAATGGCCCCCAGACTGACCGGAATGCCTTTACGACGCTCAATGACCTTATCCAGATAGGCATTTTCAGCCGCATAGTACTGATGGCGATCACCGCAGAAACCCCACTCGCGGTAAAACAGGCGCAGCAGCCCCTCTAATCGCAGATGGGGATTGGTTTCTGACATCAGTGCCGCCTCGACATCTTTTGCCATTTTTTGTAATTGATGGCGTACCCAGGCAACCGGA
Organism: Photobacterium sp. SP02; assembly: GCF_038519165.1. NCBI lineage: Bacteria > Pseudomonadati > Pseudomonadota > Gammaproteobacteria > Vibrionales > Vibrionaceae > Photobacterium > Photobacterium sp. SP02. The sequence goes on along the minus strand of NZ_JASJOJ010000034.1, from coordinate 8,987 downwards.
AAATCCGGCTCCAGATCCACCATGATCTCAATGGCACCCTCAACCAGCGCAGACGCTTCGAAATCTCTGTCTTCATCGGAGAAATACATGTCTTTACCCCAGCAACGGCATTTTCGTGACCGCCAGTTTGCCGGCCATTGCCAGCCAACCTAACGCACCGAGAAAAGCAAAGGTTTTAAACACTTTGTTCTTGCCGTATTTCAGCGCGAAAAAGCCAAGCGCGATATAAGCCAGCACACAGGTCAGCTTTTCATTCAGCCAGCCAGCGCCTGCCGTGAAAGGAGTAAAGCCGGTGTACATCACCAGGGCGACGCCACTCAGCAACAAGAAGGTATCAACAACATGTGGCGTTATTTTCAGGGCTTTTTTCTGCATCAGCGCTGAATCTGCCATCATCAGGCCAAATCGCACCACAAATAACAGCACGCTCATGGCGATAATGGTCAGGTGAAAATGTTTTAATGCTATGTACATCTGGTTTTTCTCTTTATCGTTTCCTTCGAATCATGAATGGCCAGACGGCCTCAGACAGACCAGCAGCCTAAGCTTACCCTGTCTTGTCCTGCATAATCCTGAACGGTTATCACTTGTTGATAACCTAAATGGTAAAAAATGCCCCGTACGGCCTCGCCCTGCTGATAGCCATGCTCCAGCAGTAACCAGCCACCAGGCGTTAAAAATGTCCGGCTTTGTGCACAAATATGGCGGATGTCCGCCAGGCCTGCGTCTTCTGCGACCAGTGCGGTTCGGGGTTCGAATCGCACATCCCCTCTTGCGAGATGCGGATCGTTGGCATCAATATAAGGGGGATTGCTGACAATAACATCAAAACGTGCATTGTCCGGCAATGGATTAAACCAACTGCCGCATAAGATACGCACATTCTGCAATTGCAACGCGCGTCGATTTTCTTCCGCCAGTGCCGCCGCTTCCGGGCGCAAGTCGATGCCAGTGAACTGACAATCCGGGCGCTCAGAGGCCAGAGACAGAGCAATCGCCCCGGTTCCGGTACCTAAATCGAGTACCGACGCCGCTGCAGGCATTTTCTCCAGCGCCGCTTCCACCAGGCGTTCCGTGTCCGGACGCGGGATCAAGGTATGCGGTGCCACTTTCAGCGGCAGTGACCAGAATTCGCGCTCACCTGTGATATAGGCGACCGGTTCGCCCGATTCACGACGCGCCAGCAGCGCTGAAAACGCAGCAGACTGCTGGTCAGTCAGCACTTTTTCAGGCCAGGTCAGCAAGTAGCTGCGGGGCTTATCCAGCACATGACACAACAAGACCGCAGCATCAAGCTGCGGACTGTCAGAGCCGGCGTTCATCAGTTGGGTTGCCGCTTGCTTAAGCGCAAGCTCAATGGCGGGATTCATCAGTGCTGATCAGCCATGGCCGCCAGCAAATCCGCCTGGTGTTCCTGCACAACAGGATCAATCAGGCTTTCCAGCTCACCTTCCATCACTTCATTCAAGCGATAGAGGGTCAGGTTGATCCTATGATCAGATACCCGGCCTTGCGGATAGTTATAGGTACGAATGCGATCAGAGCGATCGCCAGAGCCCAGCAGGTTACGCCTTGTACTGGCTTCCTCTGCATGGCGCTTCTCTTCCTCGGCCTTGATAATACGGGCCGCCAGCACAGACATGGCTTTCGCTTTGTTTTTGTGCTGCGAGCGCTCATCCTGACACTCAACCACAATGCCAGTTGGCAGGTGGGTAATACGAATGGCAGAATCCGTGGTGTTAACGTGCTGACCACCGGCACCGGAGGCGCGGAAAGTATCAATTTTCAAATCACCGGCATTAATTTCCGGGATTTCCGCTTCCGGGATTTCCGGCAGAATGGCCACAGTACAGGCAGAAGTATGAACACGGCCCTGAGATTCCGTCGCCGGCACACGTTGTACCCTGTGTCCGCCTGACTCGAATTTCAGAATACCGTAGGCCCCTTCACCGCTGATTTTGGCGATCATTTCTTTATAGCCACCGTGTTCAGCCTGATTCGAGCTCATCACTTCCACCCGCCAGCGGCGGCTTTCAGCAAATTTGCTGTACATGCGGAACAAGTCGCCGGCAAAAATACCGGCTTCATCACCACCGGCACCGGCGCGGATTTCGATGAAGCAGTTGCGTTCGTCATTGGGATCTTTGGGCAGCAGCAAAACCTGCAACTCGTCTTCCAGACGCTCGATAGCCTCTTTCGCCTGCTTGATTTCTTCCTGCGCCATTTCGCGCAATTCAGGATCCTCTTCTGCGGCCATTTCTTCCGCGGTTTCCAGATCAGTCAGCACCTGCTGGTAAGCACGAAAACACTGACTCACTTCCTCTAGCTGCGAATATTCGCGAGACAAAGCCCGGAATTTATCCTGATTGGCAATGATAGTGGCATCGCCCAGCAAATGCTGCACTTCCTCGTGGCGTTCAACCAGGGATTCTAATTTCGCTAAAATGGACGGTTTCATCATGTGTACAACATCAGATCCTAACAAGGATCCGCCTTAAACCGGTTCGGCAAGGCGCGATCATAAAAATTAATGCATGTGAAAAACGCTGAGTCAGTCAGCCGACTGGTCTTTCAATGCACCTAAGCCAAGCGTTTCACGAATAAGGGCCAGTTTTTCAGGCTCGCCATCATGGGCGGCTTGCTGCATGGCCTTAGTCGGCGCATGAATGAGCTTATTCGTCAAACGGTTGCTGAGCTCTGCCAGCACTTTTTCCGGTGCACTGCCGTTCGCCAGCGCTTGCAGGCTGCGGCTCAGTAAATCATTTTTAATGTCATCGGCGTAGCATCGGTACTGGCGGATACTGTCTACCGCTTCCAGTGAGCGTAACCAACGCATAAAAGCCGCGCTCTCTTCACTGACTATCGCTTCTGCCTGGATCGCCGCCACTTTTCGCTGCTCGCGATTTCGCTCAACAATACTTTCCAAATCGTCCACTGAATATAAATAGGCATCATCCAGCTCGCCGACTTCGGCTTCGATATCCCTGGGTACAGCGATATCGACCAGCAACATAGGTTGATGACGGCGCTTTTTCAGCGCTTTCTCAACCATGCCTTTGCCCACAATCGGCAGAGGGCTTGCTGTGGCACTGATAATGATATCCGCATTATGAATATGGTCCGGAATCTCCGGCAAACTAATCACTGCTGCGCCAAATTCATCTGCCAGCACCTGAGCACGCTCCGGGGTGCGATTGGCAATCATCAGACTGCGGCAACCGTGTTCCACCATGTGCCGGGCTACCAGCTCTGTGGTCTCACCGGCGCCGATAAGCAGCACTCTTGCCTCACTCATCGACTCAAAAATCTGTTTGGCCAGGGTGCAGGCCGCAAAGGCAACCGACACCGCATTGCCACCGATATCCGTTTCGGTTCTGACGCGCTTTGCCACCGAAAAGGCTTTCTGAAACAGTTTTTCCAGCATGCCATCCATAGTGTCATGGTCGCGGGAATCGGAATAAGACTGCTTGACCTGTCCCAGAATCTGCGGCTCACCCAGTACCAGCGAATCCAGACCACATGCCACCCGCATCAAATGACGCACCGCGGCCTGCTCTTCGTGGAAATAAAGGCTGGACATCAGCTCTTCCGCTGACAGGTTATGAAAGCGGCTGAACCAGTCAATCATCACACCGGGCCCGCTGTGACTGACATCACAGTAGATCTCCGTGCGGTTGCAGGTAGAAACGATCACACCACTGTTGACTTCCGGATGCTGAGCCAGAGTCTGCAAGGCTTCGGTCAGTTTTTCCGGCGAAAAGGCAACACGCTCGCGCAGGTCTACAGACGCTGTTTTGTGATTGATTCCTAATGCAAGCAAGGTCATGGAGATGGTGTTACCTACTACCCGATGATAAAGATCCAGCAGGTCATTTTACTTGATGACCCTGCGTAATAAAAGGATATGACTCGATTCTGCCTGTCAGCGCATCTTTTTATCGCGCTGACGTCAAAACAAATCCTGACTTTACAGACAAATACCCGAAATGTCATGAAACACTTCTCTCCCTCATCTGGTTACCCGGTTCGGCCAGGAAAGAGATTTCATCAGGCAAGTCATGCTATGATTCTTTTACTTCCACATTATTCAGTTACCTGTCGTATAAGGGACATGCTATGCGAATGGCGTTTGCGCCTCTTTCTTTGCTCTCGTTTCAGTTACCGCCGATCTTGGCTCGAAAAAGCCAGCCGCATAAAACACGATTTCTGGCAGTATTGGCTCTGTTGATAACCGGTTGTACCACGACCCCACCAACCGGCAAAGTCACCGACTGGAACAGCCACAGGCAAGCATTGTCCGCGGTCACCGCCTACCAGGCAACAGGTAAGCTGGGCTACATCAGCCCGGCGCAACGTTTCAGTGCCAATCTGAACTGGAAAACCAATCCGGGTGCCGATCATCTGCTGCTGACTAACTTTCTCGGCACCACATTACTCAAACTGGACGCCCAGCCCGGACGTGCGGTGCTGATTGATAATGAAGGCCAGCGCCATCAGGGCAGCGATGCGGCTCAGCTGGTCTTATCGCTGACCAATATTGCCCTGCCCGTTAACCAGATGCGAGACTGGCTGCTCGGCCTGCCGACTGGCGCGGATACCTATCAGCTCAATGCACAAAACCGCGTTGCTTACTTAACCAAACAAGTGGGTAATCAGCGATGGCAACTGGACTATAACGCCTATGATGATACAACGTCGCCCGCTTTGCCTTCCCGGTTAGTCCTGTCGCAAGGCAAACAGCGAGTTACCCTGATAATCAACCGTTGGCAAACCCAAAAATAATTGACGCGCATTCAAAAAATGATCACACACACTACAAGCTGGCCAGCACCCGCTAAACTTAATCTGTTTCTCTACATCACAGGGCAACGTCCGGACGGTTATCATGAACTGCAAACCCTGTTTCAGTTTCTAGATTACGGCGATACCTTGGCCATTACGGCGCGAGCCGACAGCCAGATAACCCTGACCTCGGCTATCGAGGGTGTGCCATTAGCACAAAATCTGATTTACCGCGCCGCGGATGCCCTGCGCAAAAAAACAGGTATTCAGGCTGGAGCAGATATCAACATCCAAAAGATTTTACCTATGGGTGGCGGTCTGGGCGGCGGTTCATCGAATGCGGCGACAACTTTGGTCGCATTAAACTATTTGTGGCAAACCGGATTAAGCGCTGACGAGCTGGCCGAGATTGGCTTGACGCTTGGGGCAGATGTGCCCGTGTTTGTCCGTGGTTTTAGTGCCTTTGCCGAAGGGATCGGCGAAAAGCTTCAACCCGCGCAACCAGAAGAGAAATGGTATCTGGTCGCCAAGCCTGATGTCGCCATTGCAACCGCAGATATTTTCACTGCGACGGACTTAACCCGAAACACACCAATACGGCCTTTATCTGTGTTATTAGCCGGCAATTACGAAAACGATTGCGAAAAAATAGTCAGAAGAATTTACCCTGAGGTTGATAAGGCGCTTTCGTGGCTGTTAGAATACGCGCCGTCGAGATTGACCGGCACTGGCGCTTGTGTTTTTGCTGAATTTAGCTCTCAGCAAGCGGCTACTGCAACCCTGAAAAAATTACCCGACTGGCTCCAAGGTTTTGTCGCCAAAGGGGTGAATCATTCACCTTTGATGACCGCCCTGAGCGGACATGCTGCGGAAAGTCAGTAAATACAACTTGGACGCAATTGAGGTTTACCCCGTGCCTGATATGAAGCTGTTTGCTGGTAACGCTACACCAGAGCTAGCCCAACGCATCGCTGACCGTCTTTACATTTCACTTGGAGACGCGACAGTGAACCGTTTCTCCGATGGTGAAGTCTGTGTTCAGATTAATGAGAACGTCCGCGGCAGCGACGTCTTTATCATTCAATCGACTTGCGCCCCAACCAACGATAACCTGATCGAACTGGTCGTTATGATCGACGCCCTGCGCCGCGCTTCTGCTGGTCGTATCACAGCGGTTATCCCTTACTTTGGCTATGCCCGCCAAGATCGTCGCGTCCGTTCTGCTCGTGTGCCTATTACTGCGAAAGTTGTGGCTGATTTCCTGTCCAACGTGGGTGTTGACCGCGTGCTGACTGTTGATCTGCATGCCGAGCAAATTCAGGGCTTCTTTGATGTGCCGGTAGACAACATCTTCGGTTCACCCGTCCTGCTGGAAGACATGCTGGCAAAAGAGCTGATAGATCCAGTCGTGGTTTCTCCAGACATCGGTGGTGTGGTCCGTGCCCGTGCAACGGCCAAACTGATGGATGACACAGACATCGCTATCATCGACAAGCGTCGCCCACGCGCCAACGTGTCACAGGTTATGCACCTGATTGGCGATGTTGAAGGCCGTGACTGCATCATAGTTGATGACATGATCGACACCGGCGGTACCCTGTGTAAAGCTGCCGAAGCGCTGAAAGAGCGTGGTGCTAAACGTGTATTCGCTTACGCAACGCACCCGGTATTCTCAGGCAACGCGCCGGAAAATATCAAAAACTCTGTGATTGATGAAGTGATCGTCACTGACTCTATCCCACTGTCTCAGGCAATGCTGGATACAGGCAAAGTCTCTGTGCTTACTCTGTCAGGCATGCTGGCTGAAGCCATTCGCCGCATCAGCAACGAAGAGTCTATCTCTGCGATGTTTGAGCACTGATAGCTCAGTAAAAGCAATAAAAACAAACACGCCCCGCCCTGTGCGGGGCGTGTTTGTTTTTATTTATCTCTGCAGCAGTGTTAACATAGCGCGCGATTTGATCCCGATGACATAGAGAGACCAGCGTGAGTCAAAAAATCCGTTTACTGGTTGGCCTGGCAAACCCAGGTCCGGAATATGCCAAAACACGCCACAATGCGGGGGCCTGGGTCGTGGAAGAGCTGGCACGGATCCACAACATCAGCCTCAAAAACGATCCCAAGTATTTTGGTTTAACCGGCAGGATCCAGCTCAATGGTGACGATCTGCGTTTGCTGATCCCCACCACCTTTATGAACCTGTCTGGTAAATCCGTTTCGGCACTGGCGAATTTTTTTCAGATAACACCGGAAGAAATTCTGGTTGCCCATGATGAGCTGGATCTGCCTCCTGGCATCGCCAAGTTCAAACAAGGCGGCGGTCACGGTGGCCATAACGGGTTAAGGGATATCATCAGCAAACTGAGTAACAACAAAAACTTTTACCGTCTTCGGGTGGGCATTGGTCATCCCGGCGACAAAAATAAAGTGACCGGCTTCGTATTGGGTAAAGCCCCCGCCAGCGAACAATCTCAGATTGACGCTGCGGTAGACGAATCCGTTCGCTGCCTTGATATCTGGCTGAAAGACGGCCTGACCAAGGCACAAAACCGGCTACATTCATTCAAAGCCGAATAAGTTCATACAGACTTTTTCATCATCCCGCACTATGCCGGATGCCGGAAACATCACTAAAGGGTTTCAAGCCATGGGTTTTAAATGTGGTATCGTGGGCCTGCCGAACGTAGGTAAATCCACACTTTTCAATGCGTTGACTAAAGCGGGTATCGAAGCCGCTAACTTCCCGTTCTGTACGATTGAACCAAACACGGGTGTGGTGCCTGTACCGGATCTGCGTCTGGATAAGCTGGCTGCCATCGTCAACCCGGAACGTATCCTGCCTACCACTATGGAATTCGTGGACATCGCCGGTCTGGTTGCCGGTGCGTCCAAAGGTGAAGGTCTGGGTAACAAATTCCTGGCCAACATCCGTGAAACCGATGCGATTGGCCACGTTGTTCGCTGCTTCGAAAACGACAACATCGTGCACGTTGCGGGCAAGATCAACCCATTAGCAGACATCGAAATCATTAATCTGGAACTGGCTCTGGCGGATCTGGATACCTGTGAGCGAGCCATTCAGCGCCAAGCCAAACGTGCCAAAGGCGGTGATAAAGACGCGAAATTCGAAATCACAGTGCTGGAAAAAATGCTGCCAACACTGACTGAAGGCGGCATGGCGCGAGCTGTCGAGCTGACCAAAGAAGAAAAAGCCGCGATTGATTACCTGAACTTCCTGACTCTGAAACCGACCATGTATATCGCGAACGTCAGCGAAGACGGTTTTGAAGGCAATCCGTTCCTGGACATGGTGATTGAGCACGCCAGCAAAGAAAACGCTGTCGTGGTGCCTGTCTGTGCGGCTATTGAATCTGAAATTGCTGAACTGGATGACGCGGATCGTGAAGAGTTCCTGGCAGATCTGGGCATTGAAGAGCCTGGCCTGAACCGTGTTATCCGCTCGGGCTACGAGCTGCTGAATCTGCAGACTTATTTCACGGCCGGTGTCAAAGAAGTTCGCGCCTGGACTATCCCAATTGGTGCAACCGCACCTCAGGCTGCCGGTAAGATCCACACCGACTTTGAAAAAGGCTTTATCCGTGCCGAAGTGGTCGGTTATGAGCACTTCATCGAGTTTAACGGTGAAAACGGCGCGAAAGAAGCCGGTAAGTGGCGTCTGGAAGGTAAAGATTACATCGTTAAAGATGGCGACGTCGTCCACTTCCGCTTCAATGTATAACTTGAAGTCAAAACCTCTGCAAAACATCTGATAAAGGGCCGGCTTCTGCCGGCTTTTTTATTTTCACTGTCCCGCTTGCTGCTTTTTTACCCTTGAAATCACGCATCTAGCATGGCATTCGGCCATTTCGTCCAAATAACCATCGAACAGGCAGATTTTACGGGGATAATTAAAAAAACTATTGACGCTCAAAGCTGGTATACGCATAATGCGCCCCGTTCCCGAGACAGCAACCCTGTATTGGACAGCGCCTGCGCTGGCTGTTTCGGACACGTTGGCTACGTAGCTCAGTTGGTTAGAGCACATCACTCATAATGATGGGGTCACAGGTTCAAATCCCGTCGTAGCCACCATATCACCACTTGAAATGGTGATAAAAAACAGTAAGATGCGGAAGTGGCGAAATTGGTAGACGCACCAGATTTAGGTTCTGGCGCCGCAAGGTGTGAGAGTTCAAGTCTCTCCT